>JACQFU010000385.1 GCA_016199905.1 Candidatus Wallbacteria bacterium | reverse complement strand
TGCTCGCAATTCGCTTCGGAGCGTTGCGTAGGAAGATATCGATCAGCTCCGTCGCCAGATCGGGTTCGTTCGGCTCCTGTCCTCCGCGCAATTTCTCGAACACCGACCGGTCAACCGCTTCATCGCTCGCCGGTTGCGCGGGGGTTTCCAACACGATCGCCGGACGGGCAGAACGCTGCAACGCCGCTTGCAGGTCTTCGATCTGCACCGGCTTGCTCAGCCCCGAGAAGCTCGCGAGGGTCGAGATGGTGCCGTCCCCGCTCGAACCGTCCCGAAGGACCCTGCGGATGCGCCCGTTTCCCGAATCGGCGATGTAGAGATCGCCCTGACGCGGATCGATCGCGACGTCGAAGGGAGCGTTGAGCAAGGCGGCTCGCGCATCTCCGCCATCGCCGCTAGAGCCCGCGGCTCCCGAGTTGTTGGCCAGCGTGAAGATCACCCCAAAGCGATCGACCACGCGCACGGCGTTGTGACCCTCGTCGGCGATGAACAGGTTCCCGGCGGAATCGGTGGCGAGGCCCCGAGGCCGGAAGAGGCCTGCCTGGATGGCCAGGCCGCCGTCGCCTGCGAAGGCCGTGGTGGTCGGACTGCCGGCGACGGTCTCGATGCGGCCCGTGGAGGCGTTGACCTTGCGCACGACGTGGGCTTCGGCATCCGAGAAGTAGACGTTGTTGCGAGAATCGACTGCGATGCCGGAGGCTGGCCGGATCCGGGCGGCTGTCGCGGCGCCGCCGTCGCCGGAGAGGCCGCCTTGCCCGTCACCGGCAACCAGTTCGACGACCCCCGTCGGGAAACGGCTGCGAAACACGGCTCCGCCATCGGACCAGAGCAGCCGGTTGGAGCTGTCGACAGCCACAGCGGTGACGCGGGAGAGCCGAGCAGCCACGAGCAGCCCGCCGGCGGCCCCGGGCGCACCGGCCAGGGTGCCGATCGTGCCGTCGGCGGCGACGCGGCGAACCCGGTTGTTGCGCTTGTCGGCGATCAGGACGGTCTGGTCCGAAAGAGCCGCCACTGCCACAGGTTCGCCGATGGAAGCTTGTGTGGCAGGAGCACCGTCGCCGGAAAAGCCGACCCCGCCATCGCCAGCCACCGTGAGGAGCAATCCGGAGATCGGGTCGATCGCTCGGATGCGGCGGTTGCCCGTGTCCGCCACCAGAATGCGATTTCCTGGCGCAAGGGCTGCGTCGGCCGGGCGATCCAGGCGCGTCGCCGAGGCGAGTTGCGCGTCGCCATCGAAGCGGCCGGTGCTGCCGCACGAGGCGCCCGTGCCGGCGGCCGTGGAGATCGTGCCTCCGGACGAACTGACGCGACGCAGCCGATTGTTTCCGGAGTCGGCGATGAGCAAGCTGCCCGAGCCGTCCAGAGACAGCCCCAGGGGCCCGCACAGGGTGGCCTGGGTAGCCGGCAAGCCATCCCCGGAGAACCCCGAGACGCCTAGCGTCCCGGCGACGGTGCGGATTCGCAGCGCGCGGTCCGGGTCCGGATCGGGCACGCGCTCCACGATACGCACGCGTTGCGCGGTTTCGTCGGAGAGCAGGATGTTCTGCGCCAGATCGATCGCCACCCGGCCGGGAGCTCTCAACCGTGCCGCTCGCAGGGGTATGCCGTCCTGATCGGAAGCGAGGACCCGGTCGGGCTCGGCGTTCAACCGGCGCACACCGCCGGCGGTGGAAGTGGCGACATAGAGCCCGGCCAAGGAGCGATCGGTTACGTAGATGCTCCCGTCGGCGGCGGCGGCAACACCCTGGGGCGTCGCAACCGTGGCGCCCTTGCCGGTCCCCTCGACCGTGACGGCTCGTGGGCCGTCTATGCGCCGTACGCGAGCGCGTTCGACAACGAAAATCTGGCCTTGCGGACCGACGGCCAGGGCGCGCGGCCCTTCGAGGCTGGCGGTCAAAGGCGCACCTCCATCACCGGAGGCCGATCCCGACACCAGCGTCGCAGCCGGCACTACCACGCGCACCGTGGACTTGAAGGGCACGAACTGCACGTCGCCGCAACCGGCAGCCCAGAAGGCGATCGACAGCCAGGCGAAAGCCGCCATCGGCAGCCGCACCCGGTCACGTTTCACCAAGACGACTTTTTCCTCCTGAAGACAGGCGCATGTGCACGCGCGCAGGGCACGAGTGTGCCATTCGGAGGATCGGTAAAACCGGCCCGCGTGGTTAGCCGAACACGAGTGAGAACCCGTCACCGTCTGAAACCCGCTGACGCCAGCCGCTTTGGCAGGCCGGGAGACGTGGAGGGGCTCGGTGACCCCTCGGCCTGCGCTGGAGGTGACAGGTGGTAGGACCGAAGGTTGGTGCCGCCGGCATCAGGACACAGCGGAGCGAACTAGCTGGACGGAATCCTTGTCCGGGAAGATCCGATCGACCTCTTCCCGCAACGCGCGAACCTCGAACCGGAAGAATTGCTTGCTCGTTTCCGGGTCCATCACGACGTCGCCGTTGAAGATCAGGACCTTTTCGCCATCGATGAGGAAAGCGCACTCGGCCAGGGGGCAGCCGACCTTGGGGAGGAGATCCTTGACCGACTCGAGGACCTTCCGGAGCTTCTGGATGGAGACATTGCTCTCCCGAAGGATCTTGGCGAGTTTGAGCTGAACCAGCTCCTGAAAGGTGTAGTTGCGGTACTTGCCCATGTGGATGGCCGAGGGCTTGATGAAGCTGGTCTTATCCCAGTACTGCAGCTGTCTGTAGGAGATCCCGACGACGCTGACGACGTCCTTCGGGCTGAACAGGCTTTTCATGATTCACCTCCTTATTCATGGCGTTGTGTCATGCCGGCCGGCGGGCGACATTTGGCTTCCCGCCTAAGGTTACTCGGGTCCGCCGAACAAAATACGGCGTATCCGGGCATGCATGTCGTCCATGAAAATACCACACGTCGACCGCAACAACCACATTTCTCTGGCGATCGCCGGAATTTATGTTCAACTCCATGAACGCCCGCAGATTCGGGCGGCGTCATGGAAACCGGAGTATCGAAAATTTCGACCGGGAGTCGCCGCTTCCCTCCCGCCGAGGCCCGTGCTAGAGTCCCCCCGCGTCGAGGAGGCATATTCCAACTATGGCCCAGGTCGTTTTGCAGGAAGTGACCAAGCGCTATCCGGGAAATCCGGAAGACACCGTCAAGCCGACGTCGCTCACCATCCACGACAAGGAGTTCCTCATTCTCGTCGGGCCGTCGGGATGCGGCAAGTCGACGACCCTGCGAATGGTCGCTGGCCTGGAGGACGTCACCAGCGGGAAGATCCTGATCGGCGATCGGGTCGTCAACGATCTGCCGCCGAAGGATCGGGACATCGCGATGGTGTTCCAGAACTACGCCCTCTACCCGCACATGAACGTCTATGACAACCTGTCGTTCGGGTTGAAGCTCAGAGGCGTGGCGCGGGAGGAGATCCGCAAGAAGGTTGGCGAAGTAGCCGAGATCCTTGGCCTTCAACAGTTGCTGGAACGAAAGCCCAAGGCCCTCTCCGGTGGCCAGCGCCAGCGCGTGGCGCTCGGTCGCGCCATTGTGCGGCATCCCCAGGTCTTCTTGATGGATGAGCCGCTCTCCAACCTGGACGCCAAGCTGCGCGTGCAGATGAGGGCCGAGTTGAACAAGCTCCACAAGCGCCTGCAGACCACCGTCATCTACGTGACGCACGACCAGACCGAGGCCATGACGATGGGCAGTCGCATCGTGGTCTTCAACGGGGGCTACGTGCAGCAGGTGGACACGCCCCAGGCGATCTACGACAACCCGGCCAACCGGTTCGTCGCAGGCTTCATCGGCTCGCCATCGATGAACTTCATCCCGTGCCGCCTGGAGCGGGGCCATCTGACGGCCACCGGCGTCAAAATCGGCCTGCCGCCTGGCAAGCTCAAGAACCTGATGAGCTATGAAGGGAACGACGTCGATCTGGGGATTCGCCCGGAGGATGTGCTGGCGCCCGAGGCTCCCGCGGCCGCCGGCGTCCAGAACGCCAGCGTCGACACGTCCGTGGAGGTCATCGAGCCGATGGGGTCCGAGAACTATCTTCACCTGCGCGCAGGCGACACGACGCTCATCGCCCGGATGCCTCCAACCGTTCGCGCCGGCTTTGGCCAGTCGCTGAAGGTCGTTCTGAACACGCAGAAGATGCATTTGTTCGGCAAAGACGGAAAGACGATCTTCTGAGTTTTCCGGGCGCGTTTCAGCACGTTTCAGCGCCGTTTCAGCCCCAGGCCGGTTAGCCTGCGGGCGTGAAACGGAACCGAAAGACAGGGGCTGCGCAGCTGGCCGCGCTCACGCTGGCAGTGGCTGCGGCGATTCCACTGGCGGCTGCCAGCGCTGGAGCCCGGGTGTTCGCGCGAGAGACGCTGTTGCGGGCGGTGGCCTGGCACCTGGCGCGCGGCTTCGCAGTCGAGTTCGCGCGAAGTCGCAAACCGCCCCCGTCGTTGGAGATCGAGCGGGTGTCGGAGCTCTACTTTGTCGGCAATGTCCTGCGCCATCACCACGCAGGCCCGTCGCTGCTGGAGCGCTTCGGCGTCGTCGTCCGCTCCTCGTCGGCTCGGGTCGAGGCCCGCGCCTGCTGGCGGGAGGGCTTGTCCAGGCGCGAGGAGTCCGAGTGCGCAAGGAGGGGACCGCCATGAGATGCCTCCGGAGCGATTGCGCCTCCAGCCTTCCCGAGCTTGCGATGACGGCCGGGCTCTGGTGCCTGGTCGCAGGACTACTTCTGGCATCGCTGGTCAACGGCAAGCGCGCGCTCGACGACGCCAATCGCGCCGCGTCCCTGTGCCTGCTCGCCGCCTCTCTGGACAAGGAGATCCGGTCGGCGGAACGCGTCCTCGGGCCACCCGACGGCCTGTCTTCGGAGCGGTTGACGCTCGGTTTAGGAGCCAATCGCTCTGTCGAGTACGAAGTGAGGGACGGCGCCCTGCTCGCAATCGAATCGAGCTCCCAACCTCCGCGAGTCCTCGCGCGCAACGTCGCTTTCACCGTTTTTCACTACCGCTCCGAGGCCGGCGGCGTCGTTCGATACCTCGTGTCGCAAGCTGGCGTGGAGCTGCTCTCGTCGTGCGCGCAGGGAGGCGTCCGATGTCCGGCGCCTTGAGCCGCAACCGCCGCGGCGTGCTGGCGTGTGCCGCGCTCCTGCTGGCCGCGCTGGCGATCGGCTTCCCGGTCCTCCCAGCCTTTTCGTCCTCGATTGCGGCCCTGCGATTGCTCGCCCTCTCCCGAGCCCGCCACGCGGCGCTCGAAGGATCGCCTGCCGCAGGGGCGTCCGCCCGATGCTCTCCGCCTCCTTCGATTGGCGCTCGCCGTTCGGCGCCTTATAATGTCCAGTGGTGACCTCCCTCTATCTGATCCGCGCCATCGGCGCCCTCGTGTTCCTGGGCGGCGTTCAGCTCGCGTTTCACCGCAGCCGGCGTAACGTCTGGAGCGGCCTGCGGTTGCCGTGGACCCTGGCCGACGAGGAGATTTGGGAGCGCTCCAATCGAGTCGCGGGCTACCTGATGGCCCTCTACTCCACGCTGTTCTTCCTGCCCTTGGAGGGCCGCACCGTGGCGATGCTCTCGTTACCCGGAGCCGCGCTCTTCGGGAGTCTCTCGGCCTGGTACGCCCGCCATTGTTACCGAATGAAGCACGGCACCATCCGGACACAGTTCGTCTCTTTCGGCCATTACGAGCCGATCGACAGGCACTGAGGGGCCATGCCCGAGGCCGGCAGTCCCCCGCCCCGAGGTGCGGCCGCCCCCGAGCCCTCGGACCGGGAAGAGAGCAAGGAGTACCGCAAGGCGCTCACGCTGATCAAGGCCGGCCAGTGGGAGAAGGCTCGCGAGGTCCTGGAGGAGTACATCCAGAAGAACCCCGAGTCCGTGAAAGCCCAGAACAAGTACGCCTTCGTGCTGCTCGAAATGGGCAAAGCGCGAGGCGCCAAACAGGTTCTCCAGACCATCATCGCCCGCGGCCAGCGCGACTTCTATACCCACTTCCTCCTCGGCCGCGCCTTTCACCGCGAGGGAAGCCTGCGCGTGGCGATCCAGCAATACACGAATGCCCTGACCCTGAAGCCCGACGACGTCTACACCATCAACGGCCTCGCGATGGCGCTGCGCGAAACCGGCGAGGGTGCCAAGGCGGTCACCCTCTTGGCGCGGGCCCTCACGCTGTCGAGAGAGGACCCGACCACGTTCATCCAGCTCGCCGATCTCTACATGGAGCTGGGCGACCTGGAGTCGGCCGGACGCTGGATCGCGCAGGGATTGCAAGAGCACCCGACCGAGCTCAAACTGCGTTGCCTGCACGCCCAGTGCCTCTTGCGCGCAGGCGAGGTGGCGAAGTCACGCGCCGCCTACGAGCAGATCGCGCGAGACCTCCCCAGCAGCGCGGAAGGCCGCATCGGTGTCGCGCGCACGCTCGTCGAGCAGGGCAGGTTGCAGGACGCTCTCAAGGAGCTGGCCGCCGCCGTCGCCGCCGAGCCGAAGAGCACGTCCACGTACCGCGAGCAGGCACGCATCCAGACCAAGCTCGGCGACGCCGCGGCCGCCGTGGCCGCGATGCAGAAGGCTCACGATCTCGACCCCAAGGACGTCCGGATCGTCGCCGAGCTGGCCGACGCGCTCATCGCCCGGAAGCTCAAGCTCAAGGCCTACATGGTCCTGAAGCGCGCCGTGGCGATGCGCAACGACTACCACTACTCCCACCATCTGATCGGCCGCCTTTACCTCGACGAGGAGCTCTGGTCGCAGGCCAAAGACGAGCTGATTATGGCCTACAAGCTCAACCCCGACTTCGCGCCGACGCGAGGGCTGCTGGCGGAGGCGCTGGCGCGGCTGGACGAAGCCGAGGCTGCCGTGCCTCATATCGAGGCCCTGCTTGCTCGCGACAAGGAAGACCGGCAGGCTCGCTTCGCGAAGGCGCTGCTGGACCGCCGGGGGGGCGATGCCAAGAGCGCCGAGAAGACCCTGGAAGCGCTCGCCCGGGGCGCCGATCGCGTGGCGGCGCTGGCAAGACTGGCGCTGACTTCGCGGACTTGAGGCCCGAGCCTCATCATGACGTCCTCACGCGCGACCCTCTTCCGGCGCGCCCTCCTCGACTGGTACCGCGCCTCGAAGCGCGAGTTGCCGTGGCGGCACACGCGCGACCCCTACGCGATCTGGCTTTCCGAAGTGATGCTTCAGCAAACGCAAGTGGCCACGGTCATTCCGTACTGGCACTCCTTCCTTTCGCGGTTCCCGACCGTCGCGGACCTGGCCGCTGCCACCGACGACGAGGTGCTGGCGCGCTGGACCGGCCTCGGCTACTACAGCCGGGCCCGCAATATGCTCCGCGCGGCCCGTTCGATGGTCGAGCGCCACGCGGGGCAGGTGCCCGCCAGCTTCGAGGCGCTTTCGGACCTTTCGGGCGTCGGACCTTACACGGCCGCGGCCGTCGCCAGCATCGCCTTCGGGTTGCCGCACGCCGTGCTGGACGGAAACGTGGCGCGGGTCCTCTGCCGTCTCGAGGCCCTTCCCGGCGACGACCGCAAGCCGGCTGTTCGCGACGGACTCCGGAAGGTCGCGGGCGCGCTGCTCGACCGGCGCTGCCCCTCGGACTTCAACCAGGCAATGATGGAACTGGGAGCGCTGGTCTGCACGCCCAGGGCGCCCGGCTGCGGCGGTTGTCCGGTCGCAGCGCTCTGCAAAGCGCGCGCTGACGGCCACCCCGAGCGGTTCCCCGAGCGGACGCCGCGCAAGAAGAGCGTGGCCGTCGACTGGTCGGTGGCGCTCGTGGAACGGGGGGGGGAAATACTCCTGGTACGAAGCGCCTCGCCCGGCCTTTTCACAGGGATGTGGGAGCTGCCGTGGTTGGACCGGCCGCCCGCCGAGCTGGCCAGCGGGCTCGCAGCCAAGTACGGACTGCAACCGCTGCTGCTCGACGAATTCGGCCAAGTCCGGCATTCCATTACATTCAGGCGCATCACGTTACATTGCGTCCGGGCGAGCCTCGACGCCGCCGAGGTCCGGGAAGGCGACGGTGCTCGCCGCTGGGTCGATCCCGCACAGCTCGCCTCGGTCGGCCTGTCGTCCATAGCGCTGAAGGTGCTCGAAGTCGCGCGCCGCGCGGGACCGCAGCCTCGCCTGCCGGGCTTCTAGCCGGCGATCATGCCCCTGGCCAAGGTGCCGGTGTGCTTAACATGGCAGGGAGGTTGCCCTTCCGCGGCCGGAACACTTCTCGGAGTAACGCGGACTTACAAGGAGACGAGCACCCATGATCATCCCGTGGCTGACCATACTGCCGTTCGCACTGCTGTTCGTGGGAGCCGTGGTGCTGCTGGCGTTCAAGCGGTTCTACGTCACAGTCGGGCCGGACGAGTACGTCGTGCACTACCGGCGGGGCAAGGTGCGCCACCAGGGGCGCGGCATCTCGTTCTTCTGCTTGCCCTACGACACGTTTTTGAAGGTCCCGGGCTCCCTGCGAGACGTCAACTTCGTCGCCGACCAGATCACCAAGGAGAAGCAGGGCGTTCGCGTCCAAGGTTTCCTCGCCTACCGCATCAGCGACTTCGAGAAGGCCTATCAGAACTTGGACCTCCGAAGCGGGGTCATCCGCTCTCTGCCCAAGATCGAGGACAACATCAAGAACAAGGACTACGAGAGCAAGACGCGCGAAGCCTTCGTGCGTCTCGATCCGTCGGACCCGCTGGCCAAGACCGACGAGATCCTCCGGCGTCTGGCCGAGTCCGTCGTGCGTCACGAGGTCTCGAACAAGACCCTCACCGAGATGATCACCGAACGCGAAGTGGTCGTGCAGTCGATGCGCGAGCAAGTGATGAGCACGGTCCACGAGTGGGGCCTCTCTGTGGACACCATCGAGTTCGCGGAGGTCTGGATTCGCAGCAAGGAGCTCTTCGAACATCTGCAGGCCGATTACCGGAACCAGGTCCGCCTGTCGGCGCAGAACTCCACGGCGGAGACCAACAAGGAGATCGCCGCCAAGCAGATGGAGAGCGACAAGTCGATCGCGATGATGACCGCCGCCGCCGAGCGCGAGAAGCGCGTCATCGCGACCCAGGAGGAGATGCATGCCAGCGAGGCCGAGCTGGCCACGCGCCGCGCCGTAAAGGAGAAGGAATCCCAGGTTTCGCAGCACCTGCAGCTACTCGAAAAAGAGAACAAGCACCAGGCGCAGTTGGCAGAGCTGGCCAACTTGCAGCTCGTCAAGCAGCGGGAGTCGGAGGCCAAACAAGCCCTGGAGCTGCTCGACAAGGAGAACAAGCACCGGGCGCAACTGCGCGAGCAAGCGCTGGCCCACGAGCGCGAGCTTCAGTTGGCCCAGAACTCCATCGAGAAGCAGTCGCGCCAGCACGAGGTG
>JACQFU010000398.1 GCA_016199905.1 Candidatus Wallbacteria bacterium | reverse complement strand
GACGGACCGGACTTGGCCTGCCGCGAGGTGCACGCCGATGGTCGCGCCTTCCACGGGCAGTCCGCCCAGCATCCGCTGGAACCAGACGTGGTCGGTCGCCAGCCCCGACGCGCGCCGGACGGGAACCAGGTCGCCGACGCCCGTGGCGGGGGCGATCTGGTCCGCATGCTCGCGAAGGAACGTGATAGCCGCTTCGGCTGTCCCACCGCCTTTCGACGCCGAGATGGGTTCGCCCGACCACCAGCGAACCACGGCCCCGTCGCGGTCGCGTTGGGTCGCGCCCGCGGGCAAGGGTGCGGCGTTTGCCGATCCGCAAAACCCGGCGCCGAACGCACAGATCAGCAGGAGACCGCGAAAAGAAGATTCCATGGAAGCATCATACAGGGCCCTGGCGTCGCGTCAAAAACCTGCCGGAAGCGTGACTGCGCGCGTCGCGCCAGCGGAGAGCAGGTAGCCGTCGCCGGCCTGGAGCGCAAACGACGGCGAGAGGTCCGGGATGTAGACACGCAGGGTCCCTTGCGCGGAGACGACGAAGCTGCTCCCGGACTGCTCGGCGAGCCAGGCCGAGTCGAAGTTCCCAGCGGGCACCTGGCTGAAGCCGACCAGATTGAGGCCGGGCTGTACGGCCAGCGTGGGCTGCGTCCACGCCGTGCCCGTGAGCTGCAACGGCGCGCGCGCGGGCCCACGCGGCCCGAGCAACAGGTATCCTTCCCCGGGCGCCAGCGGAAAAGCTCCAGCGTCCAGCGCGGGTAGCACCACTTCGAAGTTGCCCGCGTTCAAGCGCGCCAGGGCCGTGGCTCCGGTAACGCGCAGCAGGTCGCGTCCGTCGATCAGCAGCGGCGTCACCGGGCGCAAGGGCACCGTGACGAAGCTGATGCCGGAGGCCGCCGGCACCGCAGCCTGCGACAACGCTACGCCCGAGGTCGCGGCCTCACGGAAGGCGACGGAGTAGGTGCCTGTGAGCCGATCGGCGTAGGCCCGGACCCGGGCGAAGCAGGCGCCCGTCGTAGGTGCGACGAAGTCTCCCATCGCGCTGGCGAGGTCCGTGTCGGAGACGTCGTCGGCCCTGCGCAACAGGATGCCCGTGGGACCGAGGACTTCCAGCACGGAATCCGGGAGCGTCCCGAGCGAGACTCGCAAGGCGTAGACGCGGCCGCGAGTCACGGGAAGCACGAAGACGTCGAGATCGCCCGTGCGCTCCAGCGTTCCCGGGGCCGAGGTGCCGGCTGCCGAGAGCCTATCGGCGGGCGAGAACGGCCCCCCGAAGTCGTCCGGGTGATCGTCCGAGACAGGCACTGTCGATTCCTGGATGACTCGCAAGGTGTAGGTGCCGAGCTGGTTGGTCGTGTAGCCGCGCACTCGCAAGTAGAGCGTCCCCGTCGCGCGGGGCCTGTAGTGCTCGATACGGCTCGCCGGCGTGCCCCCGTAGTCGTCATCGGAGGCCAGCAGGGCACCTGACCCGTCGAGCAGGTCGAGCACCGAATCCCGCAGCGATCCGAGCGAGACGTCGAAGGTGTAGCCCACGCCGCCGGTCACGGCCACCCGGAACAGATCGACGTCGCCGCTGCTCCCGATGGCCCCTCGCGCGGCAGCGCCGCCAGGCACGGCCTCGTCGGAGGAGCCAAAAGGTCCGGCGACTGTATCGGGGTGATCGTCGACGCCGGAGGGAGGCTGGTCCGACAGCATCTGGACCGTGTAGGAACCGATGGCGCCCGATCGGCCGCGAACCCTCAGGAACACGGCCGCGGCCACGACGGGCTGGTAACGGGCGCTTCGCACGTTCAGCGGCCCGGTGAAGTCGGCGTCGGCCAGCAGCACATTGCCCGCCGGGTCCAACAGTTCGACGACCGATCCCGAGAGCGTTCGGTGGTCGAGCTCGAATTCGTAGGCCTGACCTGCCGCCAAGCTGGCGCGGAAAAGGTCGGCGTCGGCGGCGTTCTCCAGCATCCCCGCGGTCGGGGCGTCTCCGGCAGCAAGCAGGTCGCCCGGTCCGAAGGGCCCTGCCACGGTGTCGGGATGGTCGTCGGCGGCCTGTGCCACGGTCGAGACGGCGCGCACGGTGTAGGTGCCTCGCGACGACCGGAACCCCGTGACCCGCAAGAAGTGCGTGCCCGTGAAGGCCGCGGTGTAACTCGCGATCCGGCTGGCTCGGGAAGTCCCATCGTCGTCGTTGCTCGTCAGCACGTTTCCCGAGGGGTCGAGCAGGGTCAGCACCGAGTCCGGAAGCGTCACCAGGGCCGTCCGAAACGTGTACGCCTGACCGGCTACCAGATCGACCGTGAAGACGTCGGCGTCGCCCGACGACCCGATCGTCCCGGCGCCGGCCGGGCCGTCCACAACCAGATTATCCGCAGACCCGAAAGGTCCATTGACGCTGTTTGGATGATCGTCCGAAACGGTCGTCCCCCCGAAGATGCCCCGGTCGGTGAAGATCTTCCGGACGATCGCCGCATTGAAGCCGGCATTCAACGCCTGGTCCGCCTGCAGGAGCGCGTTGGCTCCGTCGGCGAAGCTGCCGTCCGGCGGCACGTGGAAGTGCGACTCCAGCACCAGCTTCAGCGTCTGCTGGGCCCCGAGGGCCCCGCGCAGCTGCCAGAGGCACGCCGACCAGATCTCCCCGTCCTTGTGGACTTCGTCCTGAATGTCCTCGGGGTAGTGCTTCGGGCTGTCCAGCCGCCGGATTGCGGGAGGGTTGGCTGACGAAATCCCCGTGGAGACCCAGTCTCCGACCACCTCCAGGTGGTAGGTCTGGCCGATCGAGACTTCCAGGCTCGCGGCGGCATGGAAGTCGCCCCATCCCTCGCCCATGGCTCCGCCCTCCGCGCTGCTTCCCCAGCCGGGCACCTGATTGTCCTGGATGGAGTGTCCGTACTCATGCAGGATGACGTCGGCGTCCTCGGCAAGGTCCACTCCCCCGTCGCCGAAGGCCAGCTCCCTGGTGAGAGGAGAGTAGAAGGCGTTGACGTCGGGTATGGCGTGCGCGTTGACCGTCTGGACGCGGTTGTTCACGTTCGTGAACCCCAGCTGCTGCTGGATCAGGGCCTGGGCGCGATCGATGTGGAAGTAGACCATCGTCTCCTCGAAACGGCGGTCCGAACGGCCGTAGGAAAAGGACAGCGAGGGCTCGAGGGCGCGCGTCCTCTGCTGCGTGCCCTGAGGCTGCGAATAGACGTCCACGAAACTGCCGCGCAGGTTCCCCGAACCATCCAGCCTCTGCAGCGTTCGCGTGAAGTAGGCTCCGGATGGGACGGCGGCCTCCGAGTCGTTCTGGTCGGTCAACGCCGG
>JACQFU010000387.1 GCA_016199905.1 Candidatus Wallbacteria bacterium | reverse complement strand
GCTCGTAGGCCTGTCATGCGCATGTTACGGGTCGGGCTACAGCGTGGGACGGACTTCTCATGGGTCTATGGATCAGACCTCGCACCAGGGTGGCTATCCGACGCCAACAGAAGTCAGTGACAATAGAGGATCTCTGCAAAGAAGACGATTCCGACCTTCTGCTGCGTGCGCGCCACCAAGTGACGCGAGAAACGGACCTGGCGCGAGAGATACAGACCGACGAATTGCCGCAGCGCAAAGACGGCCGGACCGACCTCGACGGAGGCTTCCTTCTCGACTCCGTCGGCGAGAAGGTGAAAACTCGGCACGTTACCGTCGGCCTCCAGGCCGGCGGGGAGCTTGGCGAACAGCCAACAGTCCCGGATGCCGTCCCGCGCGTAGCGGTCGTGACGCAGCCGGGTCTCGCGCGAGGTCTGAGCGCTCATCTGGACCTCGAAAGCGACCTTTCGATCGCCCTTCCGGGCCAGGACGTCGGCGACCCAATCGCGGCCGCGGAACTCCGTCACGGGAGTCCATCCCAGGGCGTGGCAAGCGTGCGCAATGTCGGCCTTGGCCCGAAGGTGTTCGGCCGACTCCGGCGCGGTGTCGCAGGCAGTCCCGGGCTGGTGGACGAAGTGCGCCGTGCCGTGCGCGCCGACGCGCTGGTAGGCGGCCGTCTTGCAACAGGGCAGGACCAGGGCGCGCGGGTCGAGCCGGCGCTCGCGCTCCAGTGCAGCCCATTCCAGGCGGGAGAGAAGACACGAAATCACGTCCCTTCCGTTCCAGAGCGCGCGCAGCGGCATGGCGGAAAGCAGGGTAACCGAGAGCGGCAGCGGAGGCAATGTGCTAAACTTGCCGCAACTGTGGGAGTCGCCTCGCCCAGGCGTCGCGCGGGCCCACGATGCCTCCTAGAAACTCTGCCGGATCGCCGGGCCGGCGCTGCACGTTCGGACACAAAGGAGCTACCCGATGAATTCCATCGGATTACCTGCGGACGCCCCGCAGGAAACCCAACTGCTGATCGCTTTCGCGGACCTCACGCTCTTCACCCGCACCGCGCGGACCATGAGCGACGCCGAGTTGGCCGAGTTTTGCCAGGGTTTCTACGAGCGCATCGTCGCGCCCGTGGACCGGGCCGGCGGCCGCGTCGTCAAGTTCATGGGCGACGCCGCCCTGATCGTGTTCCCCAGGGCGCTGGCCGACGCCGGAGCGCGTTGCCTGCTCGACCTCACGGGCTCGCTCGATCGCTGGCTGACCGAGCGCGGCGTCCCCTGCCGCCTGGTCGTGAAGGCCCACGCCGGCACGGCGATGATGGGCGTCTTCGGCGCCGGCGCCACGCGTCAACTCGACATCATCGGCAGCGAGGTGAACCTCACCGCGCGCCTGGATTCGAGCGGGTTCGCGCTATCGGTCCAGGGCTTCCGCGCGCTCTCGCCCCAGACACGGCGCCTGTTCAAGAAGCACACGCCGCCGGTGACGTACATTCCGCTCGCGCAGCGTCACGACTGACCTCCGCTACTTCAACGCCTCGAGCACTTCCTTCGAATGCTCCTCGGGGCGGACCTTCGGGAAGACCTTTTTGACGGCGCCGTCCTTGCCGATGACGAAGGTCACGCGCTCGGCGTAGGCGCCGTCCCTAACGGCGACGCCATACGACTTGCAGATCTCGCCCTTCGGATCGGCCAGCAAGGTGAAGTTCAGGTGGAACTTGGCCTTGAAGGCGGCGTGACTCTTCTCGTCGTCCAGGCTGACGCCGAGGATGACGGTGTCCTTCGTGTCGAAGCCCGCCAGCGCGTCGCGAAATCCGCAAGCCTCCTTGGTGCAGCCGGGCGTGTCGTCCTTGGGATAGAAGTAGAGGATAACGTTCTTCTTCCCCGCGAAATCGGCCAACCGCACGGCCGCGCCCGCGTCGCTCCGGGCCTCGAATCCCGGCGCCAGGCTTCCCGCCGCGAGCAACGATCTCGTTTCCTCTTTTGGCTCGGCGGAGAGGCGCGGCGAGGAAAGGGGAAGAGCAAACGACAAGCAGGAAACGAAGATCAAGGCGGATAGGGATCGCATCGGCGAGACCTCCAGTCGTCAGCGTTTGCGGGGCCGCGAGCGCGGAGCCGCCTCGGCCTCGCCCGGCGTGTCGAGCTGTCGAGCGTACTTCTTCGGCGCGATGAGGCGGTAGCTGTCCCTCACGAAGCCCTCGACCTCTTGCCAGTCGACGCGACCCGCCAGCTTCATCGTGACCCATCCGTGCTGGCCGACGTAGGCGGCGACCGAGAACCGCGCGTCGGTCTCCACCAGGTGTTCCTGGATCAGGAGATTGGTCTTGAAACCGAGGTTGGATTTGCCGTCTTCATGATAGTAGGACGCGAAGATCTTCTCGCCGACCCGGAAGTTGGGGTGGCCCCAGGTGAGCCTCTCGGAGGTGTCGGGAAGAGTCAGACAGATCGCGCGAAGCTTCTCGAGCGCCTTGTCGGGCTTGGCCTTCATCGGTCCCCAGGATAGCACCGTGGGCGTGGAATGCTTGGCACCCCAGGGAAATGGTACGATTGGTTTGCCGGCGGCATTGTCCGGACGACGAGGATCGACATGCGCATTCAGCGGTTGGCGTTGGGCCTCTGGCTGGCGATGGGAGCGCTGACCGTCGCGGCGGCCGGAGGACCGCTCACGCTCGGGCAGCAAGGCGTGGAGCGAACCGTCGCGGTGAATCCGGGACTCAACCTGATCTCGATCCCGCTCTGCACTCGGACCACGGACGGGCGGCCGCTGGCCGCCTCGGACCTGGCGGCGGCGCTGGACGCCGGGTTCGTCGTGCGGTTCGACCGGCAGACCGATGGGGCGCTACGGGCAACGCCGTATCTGCCGGGAACGACGGGCACGGACTTCTCTCTCGAAGCTGCGACGGCCTATCTCACGAGCGCGCCGCGGGTCGAAAAGGTGCGCTTCCGGGGAGCGGCCTGGGGTGTCGAGCGTCTCACGCACACGCTTCCTCGCGGGCTTGTCGCGCTCTCGCTGCCGCACGGAACACCCGCAGGCCTCACCGTTCGCGCCCTGGTGTCCGAGCTGGGCCTGGGCTTCGGCATCGTCGGCGACGTGGACCCGGAGACCGGCCTGGGCTACCTGCGCGTGGTGACCGAGACGGGTGGCGCAGACGCTCCGGTGGCCGCCGGCACCGGGCTGATCGTTTCCAACCCGGCCAGCCGCGCGGTCACGCTGCCCTTTGCCAACACCGCGCCCACGGCCGAAGCGGGCGGCGATCGGCGGCTGACGGCCAACCTGGACGTCACGCTCACCGCCGACACCTCGCTCGATGCCGACGGCGACCCGCTCGTTTACCACTGGTGGCGCTCCGGCGAGGCCGCGCCCTTCGCGACGACCACCGAGCCGTTCCTGCTCCTGGGAAGCCAGACGTTGGGGACCCAGAGATTCGGCCTCACCGTATCCGACGGGTGGTCCGAGAGCGCGCCGACCAGCGTGACCGTCACGGTAACCGCTCCGGCCTCCGGAGGCCGTCTGGAAATCGAGCAGCTCGTCCCGCCCTCCGCGGGCGGCACACTGGCCGCCTCCGGCGTGTCGGTGACGGTCTCGCCGGGCACGCTCGCCGCGAGCGCGACCGTGCGCCTCACGGAGTCGAACGCCCTGATGGATGTAACGAGTGGTCCGGGAAGATCCGCCGGCACCCCGGTTTCGATCTCGCTGCCGGCAGAGGCCGTGGCGACAGCAGGTCAAACAGGTTCGCCACTGCTGGAGCTGGCCTTCGACGTTCCCCCTGGAATCGATCCCCAGACGCTCTTCGTGATGGCGGAAGAGGACGTCGTCATCGATGGCGAGGCGTTGCTTGTTCGGCGGCTGCTCGGAACGCGCATCGCGGGCGGGAAGGTCCTCGCCACGCTCGCGGCCGCGGCCCGGAGCGCCCGCGTCGTCGGGCTGAGGACTTTCCAGGGAAGCGCGGAGTGGACGCTCTCCACGACCCTCCAGGCAGCAGGAGCCACGGCGGACCGCGCGCGGGCAGTCGTGCTGGTTCACGGCACGCAACTGATCGGGGCGCTCGACCCTGGCGTCGCGCCCGCGCACATCGCCGAGACCGTCGACGAGGCCCTCGCCACCCGGCGAGACCTCTGGTCGGCGCTGCTGGGCCGGCCGCGCTCCGACGGCGGCGACGTTCCACTCCGCAAGGCGTTCGCCGCCGCGATGGACGGCCTGCGCGTCAACTACGACTTCTACGAGTACACCTATCCGACGGCGCGCCCCATCGCCCAGAACGGACGAGAGCTGGCCCGAAACCTTCGCGAGCGGCTGCCCTCCTCGACCGTGATCCTCATCGGCAACAGCATGGGCGGGCTCGTCTGCCGGTACGCTGCCGAGCAACTGGGGAACCAGGTCGAGTCGGTGATCTCGCTGGTGACGCCGCATCACGGGTCGCTGCTCGCTCAGGCCGTCGAGTTCGCACAGGAGGGCGCCGGGTTCGAACGGATCCGCGACCTGGTCGAATCCCAGCCGCTGCCCCATTTTGCGAAGGTGTCCATCGTTTCGAGAGCTTGCGGAACCTTGCATACTCCGGGCATGCGAGACCTCGGTTGGGATGGGCTCGTGCCCACGGGACCCGACCTGCTCGGCGTCCTCCCGGGCCGCGTCAATTCGGCTCTGGCAGCGCTGAACAGGCGCACCGGGCCCGACGCCCGCGGCCGGTTGTTCGCGGTCTTCGGAGGCACGTCGGGGCCGCGGCTGCCGGACCTGGGGGATGAGGGCGGGCGGCTCTTGACGGCGACGCTCTTTCCGGACCTGACCGATGGCGACGCCTTCATGCCGCGGGCCAGCGGACTGCCGGTGGATCTGGTCGGCGACAGGCCGCCTGGGGTTTTCTTCGGAAGGACGGTTTCGGGCGAGCTCGATCGCGCGGCGCGCTTCAACGTCGTCGGTCACGGTCCGCTCCACGACGATCCCCGCGTCATTGCCGCCCTCGACAACTTCCTCTCCGCGCAGGCGACGGGCGGCGGGAGCTTCCCTCGCAACCACGCCCCGATCGCACGAGCGCCCGCGCCGATCGACGTCCAGCCGCAAGGGTTCCCGGCGCCGGTGCTGCTGGACACGCGTGAGTCGCGCGACGTCGAAGCCGGCTCGGCAATCCCGATGTACTTCTGGGCCCTCGGGCGCAGCGACACCCGGGCGGGGGCCGGGTTCGTCGTCTCGAACGGATTGTCTCCGACGGCAACGACGCCCGTGGCTGTCTTCCAGGCCAACGGCCCCGGTACCTGGGAGACCCAGCTCGCCGTGGTCGACGGAGACGGGGCCCTCGCGCTGGCCCAGACCGAGATCACGGTCCGTCCGCCGGCTGGCAATCCGGGGGTCCGGCTGAGAGCGGGGTCCGTCGACTCCAGCAACTCGACGACGCTCGCGTGGACGCCCTCCACGGCAGGCTTTGGGGGCGTGCGAGTTTATCGCGACGTCAGACCCATCCTTGCCGACGATCCGACACCGGGAGGTGCCAACACGCTCTCCGCGGGTCTCGATCTCTTCTTCGACTCGCAGACGACGTCCGTGTTCGAGTCGGCCCTGGCCGACGGCGCGACCTGGTACTTCCGCGTCTTCGACGGTCTGCCGTTCGGCGGTTCCCGCGGAGCCAGCAACGAGGTCGCGGTTCGGGTCCCGCCCCTGGGCACGACGCCTCCGGACGCGGTGACGGGCCTGGTGGCGGTATCGGCCGCAAGCAGCGGCCTGAGATTCACCTGGGCGCCCGCGTTGCCCTCCGCGCGCTTCGATACCTACCAGCTTGTGAGCGGCGCCGACGCTTCGGTGACGCTCGAATCGGGCACGCTGCGGTGGGCCTCGGCCAGGGCGGAGGACGCGGAAGCGATCGTGACGGGGCTGCCCGGCGGCAAGAGGCTCTTCTTCCGCCTGTTCACGGTCGACGTGGACGGCAACTCGAGCGGCACGCCTGCTCTGGCGGCCACCGTTCCCTGACGCAACGCGTCACTGCCCGGCGCGCTCGTCCAGCCAAACACCGCGCATCTTGGTCGCGTCGGGGCCGATTGCGTTGAGTCGCAGGCCGCGCACGTAGGGCTTGCGCAACAGCGCCGAGCGCGAGTGGTAGAGAAAGACCCACGGCGCCTCGCGCACGACGATCTCCTCCGCCGAACGGTAGAACGTCATCCGTCTTGCGGGGTCCGGGCACGTCCGACCCTGGAGCAACAACTCGTCCACCTTGGGATTCGCGTAAAAGCTGGTGTTGCCCGCCTGCCCGTGCATCGACGAGTGGAACAGGATGTAGAGGAAGTTATCCGGGTCCGGGTAGTCGGCAAACCAGGAGCCCCGAAACATCGCCAGCTCGCCCCGGTCGACCTTGTTACGATACGTACCCCAGTCGCAGCTCTGCAGCTTCGTCTCGATGCCCAGCTCCTGGAGGTTTTGCTGGAACACCTCCGCGAGCTTCGCGTTCGGGTCCGTCGGGCTGGTCGCGTTGTACCAGTACTCGATGACGCCTAGTTGCTTCGGATCGCCGTAACCGGCCTGCTTCAACAACGCGAGCGCCTTCTCGCGATCGTGACCATAGCCGGCGAGCGACGGGTCATAAGCCGGCATGCCCGGCGGCAGCACTCCGTGGGCCCGCGTGCCGCGCCCGTGCCGGATGACGTCCAGCATCACCTCCGGCCGCGCGGCGTAGTTGAACGCTTGTCGCACGAGGATGTTGTCGAACGGCTTCCGGGTGGTGTTGAACGCGATGTAAAACGTCGAGAGCGTCGGGCGCTCCTCGATGACGCCGGGGAAGGACGGGTTGGCCTTGATCGCGTCGTACTTGTCGTCCGGGATCTCGTTGACCGACTCGAGGTTCCCGATCTCGAACTCGTTCAACCGAGCCAGCTCGTCGGAGAGCAGGCGAAACCGAAGCTTGTCCAGGTACGGCCGGCCGCGGAAATGCCCCTCGAAGGCTTCCAGTTCCAGCACGACGTGCGGCTCCCAGGAG
>JACQFU010000402.1 GCA_016199905.1 Candidatus Wallbacteria bacterium | reverse complement strand
CCCGTCATCCAGGTCAAGACTCAGAAGACGGATGGCTACGAGGCGGTTCAAGTCGGCTTCGACGAGTTGACCAAGAAGAAGCTCCCCCGCTGCGTCAAGGAGCGATTTGCCAAGCTGAACGTGCCGCCGCAGCGCGTACTGCACGAGTTCAAGCCGCTGGAGGCTGGCAAGCTCCCGGCGGTCGGGACCGTGCTGAACGTCAAGGTCTTCGAGAAGGCCAAGACGGTCCGTGTCACCGGCACCAGCAAGGGCAAGGGTTTTCAGGGCGTTGTTCGCCGGCACGGGTTCGCCGGAGGCAGCCGCACTCACGGGTCCAACTTCCACCGGGCTCCTGGTTCCGTCGGAAATCGCACGACGCCGGGCGAAGTGCATCGCGGCAAGCGCATGGGGGGGCACATGGGTCACGCCCAGGTCACTCTGCGCGACGTCACGGTGATGAAGGTGGACCCCGACAAGAACCTCCTGTATGTCCGAGGCGCAGTCCCGGGCCCGATCAACGGCTTCGTGACCGTGGTGCTCGGCTGAGCCGGAGGATGATGAACGATGGTTAGCGTCAAGAAATTCGATCCCACCGGCGCCGAGGCCGGAGAAGTCACGCTTCAGGACAGCGTCTTCGCCACCCGGATCGCAGTCCAGGCCGTGCAGGAGGCCGTGCTTCGCCAGCTGGCGAACAAGCGCCGCGCCAACCCGCACACGCTGGACCGCTCCGAGGTTCGCGGTGGCGGCAAGAAACCCTGGAAGCAGAAGGGCACGGGCCGCGCCCGCGCCGGCAGCACTCGCGGTCCGCTCTGGAGAACAGGCGGCGTCGCGATGGGCCCCGACTTCACCAATCACTACCAGGCGCTTCCGCGCAAGGTGCGCCGTCAGGCGCTGCGGTCGATCTTCACCGACAAGGTGCGCGACGGCAAGCTTTCGGTGATCGCCCCGGTGACCTATGAAACTCCCAAGACCAAGCGCGTCGTCGCGCTGCTCGAGAAGCTCAACCTGGCCTCCACGAAGACTCTCTTCGTGCTCGCCGATCGCAACGAGAACTTCGAGAAATCCGTCCGCAACCTGCCGCGGGCCAAGGCGTTGCTGCTCTCCAACATCAATCCCCACGACCTGCTGAACTACGAGCGCGTCGTTCTCTTCGAGGACGCGGCCCGCAAGATCGAGGAGGTGTTCGGCGCATGAACCGAGAACCGCAGGACATCATTCTTGCCCCGGTCGTCTCCGAGAAGGCTTACGCGGAGAACAACCTCGGCAAGTACCGCTTCCGGGTGCTCCAGGGCACGAGCAAGGTCGAGATCAGGAAGGCCATCGAGAAGCTTTTCAAGGTGCATGTGGTCCGCGTCAACACGCAGCGGGTCCGCGGCAAGTTCAAGCGGCTCGGCCGCTCGAGCGGCATGACCAGTGACTGGAAGAGGGCGATCGTGACGCTGGCCGCAGGCGAGACGATCGACTTCTTCGAGAAGGTTTGAGGTAACGACGATGCCGCTCAAGAGTTTCAGACCCTACACGCCCTCGCGCCGAGCGATGGCGATCGTGAACAAAAGCGCCGTCACCAAGCAGAAGCCCGAGAAGGCGCTGCTCGTCCCCAAGAAGCGCACGGCCGGCCGCAACAACGTCGGTCTCATCACGAGCCGACACCGTGGCGGCGGCCACAAGAAGATGGTCCGCGTGATCGACTTCAAGCGCGACAAGGACGGCGTGCCCGCGAAGGTGGCCGGGATCGAGTACGACCCCAACCGCTCCGCGTTCCTGGCTCTGCTGCACTACGCCGACGGCGAGAAGCGCTACATCCTGGCGCCCGAGCACGTCAAGGACGGCGACGTCCTGTTGTCGGGCGCGAAGGCCGAAGTCGCGGTGGGTAACGCCCTGCCGCTGTCGCTGGTGCCCGACGGCACGATGGTCCACAACGTGGAGCTTCGCCCGGGCAAGGGCGGCCAGATGGCCCGCAGCGCCGGCAGCGCCGTGAGGCTGATGGCCAAGGAAGGCGACATGGCGCTCCTGAGGATGCCGAGCGGCGAGCTCCGCAAGGTCTCCGTGAAGTGCAAGGCCACCGTGGGCCAGGTCGGCAATCTGGACCACAACCTGGAGAACTGGGGCAAGGCGGGCCGCACCCGCTGGATGGGCATTCGCGGGCTGACGCGCGGCATGGTCCGGAATCCCTGCGACCACCCGCACGGTGGCGGCGAAGGCAAGTCCAAGGGCGGCAACCACCCGCAGTCCCCGTGGGGCCAGCCTGCCAAGGGCTACCGCACTCGCCACAAGAAGAAGTACTCGAACCGCCTGATCGTCCGCAGGAGGGAGAAGTAATCCCCATGGAAACCAACGAGCATCCCGTCAAGGCGCGCAAGGCTCCTTTCGTAGAACCCAAGCTGTTGAAGCGGGTCGAGGACCTCAATCGCGACAAGAAGAAGGTCGTCCTGAAGACCTGGTCGAGGACGTCGACGATCTATCCCGCGATGGTCGGGCACACGATCGCAGTGCACAACGGCCGCAAGCACGTCCCGGTGTTCGTCACCGAGAACATGGTCGGCCACAAGCTCGGCGAATTCGCTCCGACCCGCACCTTCCGCGGCCACTCTGGCAGCTCCAAGGGCGAGCGGACCGTCGCTCTGAAGTGACGAGGGGTAAAGACAGATGAGTGAGACCAAGCAGAAGAAGCCCAACAGCGTGATCCGCCGCGAGCGCGCCAAGCTCAGGAAGCCCGCAGGCACAGCGGAAGTGACTGGCCGCTTCCTGCGCTACTCCGCCCGCAAGGGCCGGCTCATCGCGGACATGATTCGGGGCCTCAACGCGGCGCAGGCCGTCAGCGTGCTGACGTACACCCCGCGCAAGGCCGCCCAGACGACTCTGAAGATGTTGAAGAGCGCGCTGGCCAATGCCCAAAACACCAAGAAGCTCAAGCCCGAGGATCTGTACGTCAAGGCCGTGATGGTCGACGAGGGCCCCACGATGAAACGCGTGAAGCCCCGAGCCCGCGGACGCGCCGACCGCATTTCCAAGCGGACCTGCCGCGCCACGATCGTTCTGGACGAGAGGTCCTGAGGAGGATAGAGACGTGGGTCAGAAAGTCAATCCAATCGGCCTTCGGGTCGGCATCAATCGAGGCTGGAACTCCAACTGGTACGCCGAGAAGAACTACTCGGAGTTCCTGCTGGCGGACGTGAAGCTGCGCCGCGAAATCGTGGAATTCGTGCGCCGCAAGTTCGCCAAGGACCTCGCGCGCAAGAAAGGCGAGCGCGGTGGCCGCGAGATGAAGACCAACAAGAGGCTGGAGGAGTCCGGCATCTCGAACATCTACATCGAGCGCAAGACCGACAAGAGCGTGAAGATCACGATCTTCACCGCCAAGCCCGGCATCATCATCGGCCGCGGCGGCGCCGATGTCGAGCAGTTGCGTCGGGAGCTGGAGATCATGGAAGACAAGCAGGTCTTCCTCAACGTCAAGGAAGTGAAGGACTTCGCTACGAACGCCAAGCTCGTCAGCGAGAGCATCGCTTTCCAGCTCGAGAAGCGCATCAGCTTCCGCCGGGCGATCAAGCAGGCCATCACGCGCGCCCGCAAGATGGGCGTCAAGGGCATCAAGGTCATGGTGTCGGGTCGCCTGGGCGGCGCGGAAATGAGCCGCGTGGAATGGAACAAGGAAGGGCGTGTCCCGCTGCACACGCTGAGGGCCGACATCGACTACGGCTTCTCCGAGGCGCACACGACCTTCGGGAAGATCGGCGTCAAGACGTGGGTCTTCCGCGGCGAAGTGCTGCCGGAGCTCAAGAAGGTTCCGGCTCAGCCGGCCGCCAAGTAAAAGGAGTCAACGCATCATGTTGATGCCGAAAAGAACCAAGTACCGCAAGCCGTTCAAGATGCCGATCCGGGGGCGCGCCCATCGGGCGGGCCAGATCTCCTTCGGCGACTTCGGCCTGCAGGCCCTGGAGCAGGGCTGGATCTCCAACCGCCAGATCGAGGCCGCGCGTATCGGTATCGCGCGCCAGATGAAGCGCGGCGGCAAGGTTTGGATCCGCGTGTTCCCGCACCTGGCCATCACCAAGAAGCCGGCCGAGACCCGCATGGGCGGCGGCAAAGGCGGCCCCGAGGGCTGGGTTGCAGTCGTTCGGGCCGGGACCGTCATGTACGAAGTGGGCGGCGTTCCCGAGGACGTTGCCCGCGAGGCGCTGAGACTGGCAGCGCACAAGCTGAGCGTCAGGACCAAGTTCATCAGCCGCGAGATGATCGGGGGTGGATTGCTGTGAAGGCGAAGGAGCTCAGAGAGCTGACGCCCGAGGAGCTGGCGGACAAGTACCGAGGCTTCAAGGACGAGCTGTTCAACCTGCGGTTTCAGCTGGCGACGGGCCAGCTCGAGAAAGTGGCCCGGATTCGACAGGTGCGCCGCGACCTGGCGCGCGTGCTCGCGATCATGCACCAGCGCACCGTTGAGAGCGGGAACGAGACCGCGGGAGGTAGGAAGTGACTCAGGAGACCAAGACCGCTCGCGCGGAAAAGAGCCTGACGGGCAACGTCGTCAGCACCGCGATGAACAAGACCGCCGTCGTCGAGGTCGAGCGCCTCAAGAAGCATCCGCTCTACAAGAAGACGATCAAGCGGCACAAGAAGTACCTGGCCCACGACGAGGAGAACAGCTGCTCGGTGGGCGACGTG
>JACQFU010000401.1 GCA_016199905.1 Candidatus Wallbacteria bacterium | reverse complement strand
GTTCGAGTCCGCTCGAGGACCTGATCCGCATGTACCACGAGTAGGCGAGGTCACAGCCCCGCGACGAACAGCTCGATCTCGGCGCGTTCATCGCCGCCGCCGCTCTTTAGCTTGCGGTCCAGTTCGACCAGCGCTCCGAAGCGGTCGGCCAGCTCGGACGGCTTGTAGCGGTCGGCCTGCAAGACCAGGGCGGATTTCTGATAGTCCTTGGCCTCGCCCAGCGAGGAGGTGAAGCGCTCGCCCAGGCCGGCCAGGCAGGCGCCGAGGGCAGCCAGAGCGGTCTTCTTGGTGTCGCCCCGGGTGGCCGATTCGAAGGCCTTGGCGCGCCGCACGACGTCCTGCCAGGCAGCCGGCGGCACGGAGCGCGAGGCCGCGTTGATCCGGATCAGCTTGTCGAAGCGGTCCAGCAGCAGCGCCACCAGTCCGATCGGGCTTTCTCCGGCCTCCTCCAGGAACGCGCGCAGCTCGCGCATCGCCGTGGCGCGATCGCGGCGGCCCACCAGTTCCACCAGCCGGAAGACATCGGGTGGCTCGCCCCGCCCCAGCACGGCCGTGACCGCGGCCTCGTCGACCACGACTCCCGTCCGCCCCGAGACGTGGCGTCCCAGCCGCTCGATCGACATCGAGAGCCGGTAGATATCGACCTCCAGGTCCGACTTCCACGGCACGGCTTTCCCGTGCATCCGGTAGAGCATCTCCGGCACTCGAGGCGCGGGCTGGACGCCCGCCTTCCTGAGCCGCTCCTGGATCCAGGGCAACAGCTCCGACT
Organism: Candidatus Wallbacteria bacterium; assembly: GCA_016199905.1. Lineage (GTDB taxonomy): Bacteria > Muiribacteriota > UBA6191 > JACPRK01 > JACPRK01 > JACPRK01. The sequence continues at coordinate 3,146 of JACQFU010000401.1, read as the reverse complement.
TCCAAGGCACGTAGAAGGCGACCGCCATCACCTGGGGCCCCTTCAGCTCCGGCGGGGCGCTCTTCATGTCCTCCGAAAGGATCGCCAGGTGGATGCCCGCAGGGAACTGGCACTGGCCCAGGCTCTTGAGGAACGACTTCCTCTCCGGCGCGCGGGCCTTGTCGAAATTTCGAAGCACCACGAGCTTCTCGCCCCCGAAGAGTGAAGGGCTCAAGTGAGTCGCGAACACTCCCTCCAGCTCGGTCGATGCGGCGTCGAGGGTGACCCGGTTGAGCGCGGCGCCTGCGCGTTTCTCGAGCGCGAGCGCCAACTGGGCAAGGGCCTCTTCCTTGAAGTAGGGCTCCGGACCGGCCAGCAGCACCACGGCAGGCGGAACCGTTTCGCGACGGGCCAGCACCGTGCGGAAGTCCTGGGGCTTCAGAGCGGCGGCCCCGGCCATCGGTTACCTCTGCTCGCCGCCGGCCGCCCGCACACGCTCGACGATGCTCGCGACGGCGGCGTCGACCTCCGCGTCCGTCAGCGTGCGCTCCGAGTGGCGGAAGGCCAGGTTGAAGGCGACGCTCTTCTTGCCTGCGGGCAGGCTCTTGCCCGTGAACACGTCGAAGAGCGACACCGTCTCGAGGAAGGGAACGAGCGCGGAGCGGATCGCGGTCTCCACGGTCTCGTGACGCACCTCCGCCGGCAGCAGAAACGCCAGGTCGCGCTCGGCCTTGGGGAAAGCCGGAAGCGGCCGGAACTTGGGGACCGAACGGACCAGGCCGGCCGCCGCCTCGAGGTCGATCTCGGCCAAAGCGGCCGCGATCGGGTGGCGCTTCAGCAGCGCCACGTCAGGCGCGAGCTCGGCGACCCAGCCGATGCAGGTCTCGCCGCCGTAGACACCCGCGCGCCGGGAGGCGTGGGCCGCGGCGGGAATCTCGAGGCCAGCCGGAAGTCGAGGGCGCACCTGAATTTCCAGCTTCAGCCTGCGCCCCAGCGTCTCCACGAGCCCCTTGGCGGTATGGAAATCGACCGGCCGGTTCCCCTGACGCCAGTCGGCGCCGGCGGTCCCGCTGATCAGCAACGCGGCGTGGTAGGGCTGGCGAGGCAGTCCGGCGAAGCTGTAGGGCGTCTCGTCGCCGGTCGCCGTCACCGTCCGGAAGACGCGGCCCAACTCGAAAAGCCAAGGAGGCCGGCTCTGGCGGTTGAGGTTGAACTGCAGGGCGCCCACCAGCCCGTCGGCCAGGTTGGCCCGAAGCCGGGCCGTCTCCTCGGCCAGGGGGTTCGCGAGCGTGACGGCCTCTTCACCGATGCCGGTGGCGAAACTGAGGTGGATGCTCTCGTCGAGGCCTAGGCTCGAGAGAGCGGCGCGCGTCTGTCGGACCAGCGCGAGCACGGGCACCTCTTCGACCGGGAGCGACCGGACAAGCGGCGCCTCTTCCGCGATGTCGTTGTATCCGTGCAGTCGGGCGATCTCCTCGATGACGTCGACCTCCAGCTCGATGTCGGGTCGGAAGGTGGGGACGCCGACCGAGAGGGCGCCGTCCTCGCCCGGTGACGTCTCCATCTGGAGTCGTTGGAGTAAGTCGGTCATCCGAGTTGCCGGCAAGTCCGTTCCCAGGAGCTGATTGACGCGGGCGGGGCGCACGAGCACCTTCCGTGGGCCGATCGGCGCGGGGTAGCAGTCGATGCGGCCCGACGCGGTCGTGCCGCCGGTCAGGTCCTGCAGCAGCAGGGCGGCGCGGTCGAGGACGCGCAGGGTCGCGTTGGGATCGCATCCTCGCTCGAAGCGGTGACTCGAGTCGGTGTGGACGCGCAGCCGGCGGGCCGAACGCCGGATCGAGACCGGGTCGAAGTAGGCCGCCTCGAGAATGACGTCGGCGGTGTCGTCCCGGATCTCGCTGTTCTGACCGCCCATGATGCCGGCCAAGGCGACGCCGCGCTCGGCGTCGGCGATGAGCAAGTCCTGGGGGGTGAGCTTGGCGCTGGTGCCGTCCAGGGTGGTGATGGTCTCGTCCGGGGCCGCCCAGCGGATGACGATCTTGCCGCCGTGGACGTAGCGAGCGTCGAAGGCGTGCATCGGGTGGCCGGTCTCGAGCATCACGAAGTTGGTGATGTCGACGACGTTGCTGATGGGCCAATCGGACTGGCTTCCTTCAGCGGGCCGGTTTCGGGCAGCCGCAAGGGCGCGCCCGTGAGTGCGGCGACCTCGCGCGCGACGCCAATCATGGAGAGGCAGTCGGGGCGATTGGGCGTGATCGACAGTTCCAGAACCGTGTCGGGTTCGCCGAGAATCTGGGTCAGCGGAGTTCCCGGGGGCGTGCCGGCAGGCAGCGTCATCAGCCCGTCGGCATCCTCCGAGAGACCCAGCTCGCGAGCGCTGCAGAGCATCCCCTCCGACTCGACTCCTCGCAGCTTGGCCTTCTTGATCTTGAAGCTGCCAGCAAGCACGGCGCCGATGGGGGCGAACGGGTAGACTCCGCCCTCTTCTACATTGGGGGCCCCACAGACGACCTGCGACGTGCCCGAGCCCGTCGTGACGCGGCAGAGGGTGAGCTTGTCGGCGTTCGGATGGCGCTCCTTTTTCTCGACCAGTCCGGCCACGACGCCGGTGCAGTCGGTGCCCACCTTTTCGATCAGCTCGACCTGCAAGCCGGCCATCGTCAGCAGGTCCGCCAGCTCCTGCGCGGACACCTTCAGTTCGACATAGTCCGAAAGCCACTTCAGCGGGACCCGCATGGGAAGGCAAACACCTCGCTCGCGCGCCGGCGCCAGCCGGCATTCATGTGTTGAGACGCCGATGGTAGCACGCGCGTGCGAGCCTTGGCCAGAAACGGGCCGGCCTCCGAGCCCTGCCGGCTGCGAAATCCAAAACCATAGGCCGGCCCGGGTATAGAGAGGAGTGCGCCTGCCACGGGCGCGAGGAGGTCCGCGAGCATGTCCGCCAGCAGCTTTATCCGCATCGCCGCAGGGTTCGCACTGTTCCTGGCGCTGGCCGTTTCGGCTCGCGGCGACGGGATCGAAGTGCCGTTCTTCACGATGAAGGGCGAGGTGGGAGTCGCAGACCTGAAGCTGGCTGGCATCGGCAGCGGCAGCGCGCCGGCGCGCACGTGGCAGGGACCGCTGGTCGTGAAACCCTCGGACGTCAGGATGCAGCCGGACGGGTTCTT
>JACQFU010000024.1 GCA_016199905.1 Candidatus Wallbacteria bacterium | reverse complement strand
GCAGCAGATCCAGCGCGCGAGTCGTCGCCTTCGAATGGCCGCCCCAGGCGTTGACGACGCGGCCGCGCCCGAACCGAACCTCGAGCTGGCGGGGATGGATCTGCCCGGAAGAGCGGACGGTCTCGAGCACTTGTCGCTCCAAGGCAGACAACTCCCGGCCTCGCCGGGGGTGCAGCAGCCGGCCGATCCGCCGCGGCACGAAGCCGTAGGCGTATAGATAGTCCTCTTCCAGCTCCATCGCGGGATATCGCCGCTCGAGATCTCCGGCCCTGTAGTCCGTGACCCGGTGCCTCAGGATCAGGTCCTGGGCCGTCGCCGGCGATCGGATCGGATCGGCCTGGACGAATCCGAGACGGTCCATTGCCCTCTCGAGCGACGTGGGGGCAAACAGCGTTTGTGTGACTGCGTGAGCGCGCAGAGGCGAAAGGTGCAGCGTCATCGGCCCCCATTCTTTCATGGCAGGGCGGTTGCCGAGGAAGCGCGTCCGGGAAGCGTCTTGCCTGAGACCCTGGTATCGTCAGCATCGTGGCCCCCTCGACCCCATCCGGCAAGTGTGCCGTTTGCTCGGAGAACGCGGCACCTGGCTGCGTCTGGTGCTGCGACTGCGAGGCCCCTCATCACCGGGGCTGTTTCGCCACCAACGGCCGCTGCGCCGTGCACGGTTGCCGCTCGATGCGCTTCAAGGAGGACCGTGCCTCGCGCCGTGGAGTCGAATGGATCGAGAGTCCGCCTTCAAGTCCTTCCCCCGGTCCGCAAGCCTATGTGGGTGACTTCACCTCGCAGCGCGCATGGATCGCGTACGCGCTCGCCTTGGTCTTCGGTATCCTGGCCTTGCAGAGTCTGGCCGGCGCTACCCACGGCCGTTACACGGGGCCCTCCTTCGGCGGCTTCGCCGTCTTCGCGTTGGCCGCGACGGTCTGTGCCGCCTGGCGAATGGCCCTCTCCGACTATCGCATCGTGGACGCCCGAAGCCGGCGGATCTGGCTCCACAGATCCTTTCTCGGCTTCAAGACACTGACGCCGGAGGCCAGCTTCGACGAGCTCGCAAGCGTTGGGCTGAACGCGGTGAAGTGTGACGCCGCCAAGACGCACGGAGCCGGTTACGAGTGGACCCTGGAAGCCCGCACGAAAGACGGACGCACGCTGCAACTCGGCGATGCCGTCTTCTGGGAGCTGGTGAACGAAGGAGTGCCTCCGGCCATCCCGCCTCGCCTTCGAAGCACGGCCGAGCGTGTGGCGCAAATGCTGGGCCGACGCCTCGACCTGCCCGCGATCGTGGCTCAGCCCTCCGAGGACGCACAGAAACCGAACACGACGCCCTGATTGGCCGTCTCGAGCTTGCGTCCTCGAAAGCGAGGCAGACGCCTGGGGGACCCGATCCCGGCCTTTAAGTAGCAATGGAACAGAAAACCGTGTTAAGGAATTGGCAAGTCGAACTCGGCGGGATCGTTTGGATCTCGGAGTTTGCGGAGCTTCCGGTGCCAGCGTGGGGGCGGCCGGCGATCGCGCTTTCACGTCCCCTGCCCTATCGTCGACGTTCCTCACCACGCCTGGGAAGCGGCACGCCGACCGACACCTGCAGCCCTAGCGCCTGGGCGACTTCGCTGACCCGGCCGAGACTCGCCGCTGCATATCTGGTCGCTTCGTAGCGTTGCACCTGCTGCTCCTTTACCGCCAGGCGCTCCGCCAGTTCCTTTTGCGTCAGTCCGAGCGCGATCCGGGCCTGGATGAGAACGTCGGCCAACTCCTCGATCGACTTGGCTTGCAGGTGTCGACGTCGGCCCGACTTCAGCCGCTCGTAAGCCCGCACCTGGTTATTCAAGTCCTCGAGCTGGCTCAACACGGCCTCCCGGACCAGCTTCTGCTTTTCTGGCGTGAGCTTCGAGCTTGCGCGCTCACGTCCCATCAGCGCTAGCGTCTCCTCGAATCGGTTCGCTGCCCCTTTCGTGATGCGGTACTCCCGTTCATTTCGAATCACGGCATCTCCTCCAGTTTCAGCTCCACGATCCCCTTTGCCTCTCTCGTCCGTCTGTCCCTCTGGAAGAACTCCAGGAAGCTCTTGCCCGTGGCTCCTTCGGGCAGTTCGGCAGGAAAGAGCCCACCGAAGTACTTCGCCTTCTGGGCCGCGCGCCCGCTGGATAGATCCTGCAGCACCGGATCCAGCTTCGATAGGTCCGTCTCGCCGACACTCCAGCATCCATCGAAGTCCGCTGGAACCCCTTTCGACGTTACGAAGCTCCCGTCCGCGTAGACTCTTCGGCAGCCGGCCCGCCGGAGTTCCTGGCAAGCCGCCTCCAGGCCTGAAAGCAGCTTCTGCCGATGTGGAGTGGTTCCATACCGCCGGGCAAGCTCTTCCCAGCTCGCTTTGTGGATCCCGGGCGGGAGGTTCCCCCGACGATCGAAAGCCGGTATCATACCACAATTATAATGTTGTGTTAGTCATAGACGCAACGTATTAGTTCAGTCTTCCCAGGAAAGTTCTGGCTGCCGGCGTTGAGCTAGTCTGGTCCGCGAGTAGCCTGGGAGCAGAAAACCGGGGTAGGCCGGGCGAAGGGGCTCACCACGTTCGCTCCGGATCGTCCACCGCATGAACATCGCTTTCGGCGAAGCAGTACCTGCCTTCGGCGATGCTGCCGATCTCCTTCAGCATCTCCTCGATTTGCCTGTCCAGGTCTGCCTCGTCCTCGTACGGGATGGTCAACTCATACTCGCTCCCATCCGGGGCCAACTTGCGGCACTCCGGGTCGTAGAAGGGAAGACACCGGTTCTCAATCTCCTCCTTCGCTCTCCTGCATCCTCTGTAGTGTTGAATGACGATCGGGGCGTTCATGAGGCTCAGCAGGAGTCTTACCTGGTGGATCGAGGAGCAAAGGAACGCCTTCGAAGGGCATTCTACGTTCGCGAAATCCGCCTGAAACGTATGCTGCGCGCGTTTCTCTGTAAGGTCAGTGAACCCTCCGTTCCACTTGACTGCTTGAATCCGCCAGCGGAGTACAGAGCACCGTTCGAGCAGGACGGAACCAGGTAAGCGAAGTGTGGAACGCGCCGAATGCCTACGGGCACAAGGGCAGTCCAACTCCAGACCTCCTGTTATGTTGAGCTCAACATAACAGGGGGTGAGATCCGAAAAAGGTGGCAGTGATCTGGGCGTCGTGTGTGGAGTAGTCCGCTGCCGGGGGTGAGGCCGGCGAGACGGGTTGCATGCAGCGAGACCTACTCCAGTGTCAACGAGCGCTGAACCCGAGCCAGATCATCCAGACGCGGTCGGCATCGATTAGCGTCGGCCGGGAGAGGTGGATCTGGCTGATCTCCATCGCCGCGTCGCCGTCGAGCGAAACCATTTCAGGCTCGAGGCGGTGGGCGGCCACCGTGCACCGAGCTTCCGCGAGCTTCTGATGCTTCTGAGGCAAGAGCATGCCGTCCTGGAGCACCCTTTCCAGTGGCATCTCGAAGGCCTTCGTGTAGTACGACGCGGGGAGCCTGGAGAAGTAAACGGGAAGGCCGCTCACCACCAGCTTGAGAATCGCGTGCGAATCGAACTTGTACTCTGCTCCCACCAGCAGTTCCCCTACCGTGGCGGGCTTTGGCAGCTTCAGGGGGACGGTCTTCCCGAGCAGCAAGAACGGCTGGTCGCCGGACCTGGAGTCGTAGCCGTAGTTCTTCATCTCCTTCACGTCGGGGAGTAGCTCCTGGCGCAGCCGGGAACCGGTGCTCCCGGCGATCTCCCGGCCGAAGGCATAGGGCAGCCCCAAGAGAGTCGTGACGCTGTCGGCCAACTCCAGCGGCGCGAGGACTTTGTAGAGGCTGCGGCGAACGCCCACCGGGATCTCGGCAGAGTCGAAGAACAGCGGTGCCAGCGCCAGAAATGGACGCACCGCATCCAGCACATGCATCCTGTCGCGCAGAAGCGCTTCGATCTGCCGGGAGGCTACGAGCTTGCGAGAGGGGGGAATGGGCCACTTACCGGCCGCGCGCATCACGTCGTTGGTGAACTGCCGATCGGTCAACGCCGTCCGCGACCAGAACTCTCGCAGCGTGCGGGTCAGCCGTTCGCCAGTGGCCCGGACGTCCCGCAAGAGCTCCGCCTGGGTGACGAGCGGTTCCGGACCGCCGTCGCTTCGCAGAATCGCGAGCCGGAACGGGCTGCCAGGAACATACCGGAAGGTCGCTTGCCCCAGAGCTGAAGGGCTCGCGCTGGACGCGGAGGACTCCAGCGAGCCGATTCTGAACCCGGTTGAGACAGGTCTGGAGAGATGCCACCGCGACGTGAGCTGGCGATCCGCCGCCGAGTAGGTCCACTCGATCATCTCGATCCGGACGTCGGGAAAGGCGGCCGCCTTTTCAGCCGCGGCGATCGGCTCCGGGCGGGCCCGAACAGTCCGCTGTGCCACGAGGACAATGCCGCAGGAAAGCAGCGCGGCGACGGCCAGCAGAGCCCTCCATCCGACTCGACTCGGCGCGGTTGGCCCGGGCCCAGGTGCTGTCTTGCCAGCTGCGACCTGCGTGCGGCTGGCGGCGCGGGTCACACCCGAGCGGGTCCTCGACCCGGCGCGGCCTACGTCGGGAGACGGAGCAACGACGCCGGCGATAGTCTGGCCCCCGGCCCGGACCGCGGCCTCCAACACTTCAGGCGGGAGCGTCTCGAGCTCTTCGATTCCGGCCGTCGACTTCAACTCGGCGACGAAACTTTCAGCGTTCGGATACCGATCCTCCCGCCTTTTGGAAAGCGCCCGCGCCACGACGGCGGCCAGGGCTGGAGATGCGTCCGGCGCCAGCGATCGCAGCCCCGGCGGCGCTTGCCGGATCTGCATCCTCAGGAGCTCGCCAACGTCATCGGCGCTGAACGGGAGGCTGCCCGTGAGCAGTTCGAAGAGAACCACTCCCGCCGAGTAGAGGTCGGATCGCAGGTCGAGCGGCAGACCTTGCGCCTGCTCCGGCGACATGTAGGCCGGCGTCCCCATCAGAACACCCAGCTGGGTCCCTCCCGATTCGGCCTCCGAGCGGGCGATTCCGAAGTCGGCCAGCTTGACGAGACCTTCGCTCGTGACCAGCGCGTTCTCTGCTTTCACGTCGCGATGCAGCACCTGGTGGGCATGCGCGTGACCCAGCCCCTCCAGCAGTTGGGCCACGAGTCGGCAGGCGACGCCTGGTGTCAGCTTGCCCTGGGCCGATAGCGCGCGGAGCGTATGTCCGACAACGAACTCGAAGACGATGTAGGGCCGCCCGGCCGCCTCACCCACATCGTAGACGCGGACCAAGTTCGGATGCTCGAGCCTGGCGAGTATCCTGCCCTCCCGCACGAAGCGCGCGATCAGCTCCGGCGAGTCGATCGACGGAACCTTGATTGCGACGGACCGTTGCAACTCATCGTGAACTGCCCGGTACACCACTCCCATGGCCCCGGCGCCAAGAATCTCGACGATGCGATACGGACCGAGGGTCTCAGGTATCACCGATCGAGCAGCGGCAGGGACCACCGCACCATCCTAGCAGGCGCGGACTCGCCTCAATCCTGTTCTACGGACCTGGGAAGGTACGCGACAGCGGAGTCGACGGCCAAACCGAGGAGAGTCTGCTCTGGCTTGCGCACGCCGAGTCTCCGGAGGAGTTCTAGCACTTGCACCAAGGCCGCGATTCATGCAGCCGCCGTCAGTCCGCGAGCCAGTCCTTGAACGCGATCCATCTGGGCCTTCAAGTGGGGCGCGTACTCCCTCGGCACGCACTCCCCGCAGATCTCGCTGGCCACTCGGCCGATCGCGCCCAGCGTGACCTCGAAGGCAGCCGAGCGAGTGCGTACGGCGGGCTGCGACTCGACAACCGAGCCCAGCTGACGCAGAGAGACGGCGACGCTCGAGAGGATCGACTCGAGGATCGTCTCCTCCGGCAGCTTCTGCGGGCGGTAGAGCAAGTCGTGGATGGCCCGCAGCTCGGTCATCAGGATCGTGGCCGCGCTTTCGAGGCGCGACAACCTCTGCTCGCCGTCGGTGGCATCGGCGGCCGCGGCCGCGGAGATCGTCTCCAGCTCCGAGCGCACCAGGTTGAGGTTCATCAGCACTCGCCCGAGCCGGTTCTCGAAAGCGATGCGATGGATCTCCTCCGTCAGGCTCTCCTGGCGGCGAGAGACCAGCTTGGAAACGAGGCAGCCGAACAGCAGCAGGGCCGCCACGCTCTCCGCGATGGCGATGACGCGCGCCAGGCCCACGGGAGTCACCTCTCCGAAGCCGACGGAAGTGGCCGTCATGAAACTGAAGTAGATCGCGGTTCCAAACCCAGCCAGGTCGGCCGCGACGGGCAGATTAGCTTCCCGCAGCCCGGCGGCACCGGCCAGATCCAGCGCGAAGTAGAGCAGGGCCGAGCCGAGCACGACTCCCAGCCAGGCGCCCAGCAACGCTTCGAACGTGAGGTCCGAAAGCCTGCAGATCAGCGCCGCCGGCAACGACCGAAGCCGTTCGTCCGGGCTGCAGGTGGCACCTGATGGCCGCGCCGGAGCGGCCGCCGGGGCGGAGAGCAAAGGCCCCAATCGCTCTTTCCACTCTCGGATGCCGCCGGGGTACTCGCGCACGCGCGTGTACTGCATCTCCTCTAGCAGGCCGACCGCCCGCCGGGACAGCGGTCAGGTAGGTCCTCCGCAGTAGACGACGATCTCGCGGCGCCGGTCGGGCGCGATGAGGCCGATGCCGGCGCGCAGCTCGTCCACTGGAAGATGTACGGAACCCGGGATGTGGGCCTCGTCGTAGGCCTCCTTCTTTAGGACATTGAGGATGAGGAGCGCGGGGTCGTTCAGGCGTCGGGAGAGTTCCTCGAAATCGATGTCGGCGGCCATGGTGACATCGTATACCGACTCCGGATTGCAGCGCGCGCTCGGCGGCTCGCTTGCCCGTGGCGTAGGGCGACTCCGAGACGAATCCGCTATCGTCGAGCCTGGCGTCCTCCTCCGTGAGCGAGCGGTAGGCATCGGCGGTCTGGTAGACGGATGCGGTGCTGGTCAGCAAGTAGTGGTCGCATGTGCCTTCGAGGCGATCGAGGACGTTTCGCACGTCCTCGGCCGTCCTCGCGACGTTATCGAACACGGCATCGAAAGCGGTTTCGCCCATCGCCCCCAGCGCCGTCGCGTCGTTTCTGTCGGCGACGACACCCCGCGCCTTGCCGGCAAGCTCGTCGGGCAGCGCGCGCCTCGAGAGGACAGTCACTTCGGCGCCGTGTTCGACCAACATCCGGACTGCGTCGAGACCGAAGAACCGAGTGCCGCCAATGACGAATATCTTCATGATGGAGTCCTCCCACGCCAGCGTAATTCCTGGCGGATGATGCGCGTCAAGAGCCGGTCCTCCGTGACGGGCCCGTTCGACCCTCGCAGCGACCAGTTCCGACCGCTTCCGTAGTCACCGTCTATCGACTCCGCGGAACAAAACGTCGGGGGTAGCTGCGCCGAAGCGCGGGGTGGTGCGCATCCAGCCAGGCGCACACCTCGGCAGCGAGTCGGGTGGCCAGCGCGAGCATCTCCTCGGCTTCCAATTCAGACGTGGCGCCAGACACTTCGTATCCTCCCTGATTTCGCTTCTTCCTAAAGTGGTCGAGGGTGGCAATCACGTCGGAGGCACTACCGATCGTAAGAGATAGGGTCTGGAACACCCGGAAGTGATGAGCTTCACGCGACGCCCTGTAGCCACATGCATAGAGGGCGACGGTCGCGGCTTGCAGAGCGGCGTTGTAAGCGATCGCCAACCGCCAGTCAGCGCTCAGTCCGCCGACCTGGCTGTCGGCGAGGTCCCTTTCGATCACCGCCAGTAGGTCCCCGACTTCTTGCCGGCTCGTCTGGTGCGGAACCAACCAGCCGCTGTGGGTCCAGTCGGTGAAGTTCGTGCTCATCTCCAAGGAGGAAGATCTTGGGCCCGCGAAGCACAGACGTCAAGAAGTGATGGCCGTGGCGGAGTTTGTCCCGAAATTCCGCTTCTCGAAAGACAGAGGGATTGATCTCTCTTCCGATGGCGAACTCGGAAGGCGACAGAGCACGGACGACTTCACGAAAGGCGAGGTCACCGACGACCAGGACGTCGACGTCGCTTTCCGCAATCGCAGACCCGGACGCGATTGACCCGTACACGAAGGCGACACGGATCCGAGCCGCAAGCGGGAGCAGCGCGACTCGCAGCGGCAGCGCGAGACCTTCGGTCTTCAGGAAGATTGTCCGGAGTTCCTCGAAGATGGGACAGGACCGATCGGCCTGATAGTGGACCTGATTGCCGGCCGTGCTTCGGGTCAGGAACCCCGCGCGTGTCAGTCGATTGCACTCTCGGTGGACAGCCCCCTGGCTCACGGACGTCCTCCGGGCTATTTCGCGAAGATGGAGTCGGCTGTCGGGGCCGCAGAGCAGCAGCGTCAGCACCCGGCGCCGGGCGAGGCCGAACAAGGCAGCGGCCAGTCCGGCCGACGGTTGTACTGGTTTCATGATGGAAACGATCGTATACGGATTGAGTCCGATCTGCCAGGGGGAGAGGCAGCGGGCTCCCCACAAGCACGCCCCTCACGGCACCTCGGCTCCCGTCTCCGTGCTCGGGTTGATCGTGGACGTCGACGACGGCGCGTTGCACCTCCTGGGGACCGCCGCCGGGCCCGCGGCCAGAGGATTCAATCTCTCTTCTCAGGTGTTCACGACCCCGTTCCTCGACTTGGAGCTCGCTCCATCGGCCTCCTCGGGAGGTCTCACGACCGTGGGTCCTGGAGTGCTCGCCCAGCTCACGTTCCAACCGCAAGTGGCCGGCGAGCCTCATAGTCCTCCCGCCGCCGTGCGGATCTTCGAGGCGCACGTCACCCGGCCGGGCTGGACCCAGCAGGGGCCGGCGTCGGTCTTGCGTCCGACAGCGAGCGCCGGCGTCTCGGTCGACCTCGACCCGCGCCCGCTGCCCGGGGGCCTGGCAGGCTTTCCCGACCCGCTTTCGGTCTCCGGGACGCAGCTCGCTCCGTACGTGCGGCTGGACGGTCGGTTCGGATTCGATGGCAACACGCCCTCGTGTCGCTGCTGCTCGCCGCGGCGACCGCGGGTCGAGCGTGGAGCCTGCAGGATCTCGCCGGGGACTCGGGCGCCTCGGTCCTCATACCGTCTCGCTCCGACGCAGACGGTCGCGGCCGCTTCGTGCTGGGTGGAGGCAGCGGCGGACTGCAAGCCGAGAGCGTGGCGGCCGCCAGGGCCTATCTGGTGGTGCCGCGGGGACACGACGTGTTCACCCTCTCCGTCTCGGGTCTGGCCTGGTCGACCGCCAGTCTGAAAGTTCCTCTCGTGGCGGGCCTCAACCTGATCGGCTATCCAGGCCCGAGCGTCCCTGCAGCGATCGGCACGGCCGATCGCCTGCTCGGCCTGGCCCCCAACGCCGTCTTCCTCGCCCGGGTCGAGCCGAACGTCGGCGGCCCGCCGGGCGCCACGCACTTCGAAGTGTTCGTTCCCGGGCTCGGTATTCCGGCGTTCCCGATCGAGCCCGGCCGCGGGTACATCCTGGTCGAGACTCGCTCCGAGACCCTCGCGTTGCCGGGGCCGTGAGCGCACGCTGTGCCGCGCCTGCCTCGAAGCGATCGGGCAAGAGCATTCGCGCAGGCCGGCTTTGTGATTTTGCGACTGCACAAGGCCCATCTGTAACGGTTGCCGCAAGGCGAGGGAAGGTTTGGGTACCGCCGAATCACTCGGCCGGCGACAGACGGACAGTGCCCGAGCCGGGTACCACCAGCAGCAGACCCTGACCCTCGCCAAGGGGAGGCGGGCCCCGGAGCGAGCCCTTCGATGCAGGGCGAGAATCTGCCGTCGGGGGTGCTCAAGATCAACAGCGAAGCCCCTCCCGCCTGTCGAGCCAGCTCTTCCGCCGTCACGTTGGAGGGCACCGGCGGCGGGTAACCCACCAAGTTCGAGCCAGGAGTCAACAGGACGGTACGAGAGTCTGCCGGCCACTCGCTACCGGAGTGAGTGAGGGGGCTCCAGACCCGCCCCCACCAAGACAGAGACGGCCACAGCTCAAATGGCTCCGTGAGACTCGGGCTGGACATTCGGGCTGTGGGGAGCTAGAATCACGCACTTCCAGGCGCCCCGCACCCGCAGGTGGTGACAGGGGACCGGAGTGGCCAGACCGATCGCATCCCTGCCCTTGTCTCGAGTAGCCCGTCCTCGGGGGCATTGGGAGCTTCAGATGACCCTCGCATCACGACAGTTCACACGATGGCTCGCGGCGGTCTTGATCCTCGGCGCCGGCCTGGCACCGGCGGCCCGGGCTCAGGCCGTCACTCTCCCAAGGCTCGAATTTTCCGCCAACCCTGGTCCGGAAGTCATCGGCGATTTCGCCACGAGTGCCGTGGATCCGGCTTCGGCGAGCTTGTTGCCGGAGGGGGTGAGGGTGCTCGGCGGCTTCCGCCTGACGCGGTCCGCAGGGCCCGCCAGCGATCCGGAGGCGACAGGCCCTCTGCCCGAGCTTTCCGTCCTGGCGCGCGGCGCGGCCAGCGATGTCTACGTCGTGGCACCCATCCGGGCCGCCGGCCAAACCCTGCGCTCCGGCTACTGGGCAAGAGGCGCGCGACGCGAAGGCGACGGGTTGCGTTTCGAGTTGGCGATGACTTGTTTCGAGCCCGTTCAGGACGTGTTCCTCGTCGAGCGGATGCCCGCGGCCCCGGCGTCTCGGGTCGGTACTCCTGGTGCTGAGAGCGAGGCCGAACTGGCGTTGGTCCCCGATCCGCAGGATCTGGAGCCGCTCGGAGATCGGACCGTCGTCATCCTGGCGCACGGCTACAGTGGCAGCGACGTCGCGCCGGCATTCGACCCGCAGCGCGACACGACGTTCTCCAAGCTGGCGGAGATGCCGGCCTATCGCGCGCTCTGGCCCAGGGCCAAATTCTACAGGCTCGCCTACCGGCCGGGTCCATCCTATCCCGAGCTGGCCAAGGCCGCCGCCTCGCTGATCGCCGGGACCTTCCCGCGGCTGCAGTTCCACCGCAACCGCTTCGTCTTTGTCGGACATAGCGCCGGGGGGCTGCTGGGCCGACTCGTGGCCGCGGACCCCAGGTTCTGGGGCCGCGTCGCGGGCATCGTCACTGTGGCGACCCCGCACCACGGTTCGGTCACATCGTCGCTCCTCCAGGCCAACGCGCTGGTGGGCCGGAGGATCGGCCTTCTGAACACGCTGCTTCTGCGCCACTACCAGGGCACGGAGCCCGATACGGCGGGGATGCGTTCGCTGGCCTTCGACGACTTCGACGGCTCGATCGGCGCGGAGGCGATCGCCCTCTACGGGATGCCGGTCAACCTCTGGCTGAGGGCCTTCAACGTGGTCGATCCGCACGTTTCGCGCATCGTCGCCTACCAGGGCGTGAACAGGAACCTCTGGGGGCGCGGCCAGTTTCACGTGGCCGCCGAGCTGCAACGACGGGCGCTCGAGAAGTTCCATCCGAGCTGGGGCTCGGCCGATCCGATCGTCCATCTCCCGTCCGGTACCTTCGCAGGCAAGGAGCTGGCGGCCGTGCACCTGGTCCCGGGGCGCAGTCACTCCGAGTTGATGGCAGACCCGGCCGTGCTCACCTCCGTGCTGCACGACGTGGAGCAGTTCCACAGGGCCGCGCTTGCCGACGAGCTGCACGCCCAGTCGGAGCCGGTCCCTCTGCCGGCAGAGGTCGCGTCGCGGTTCGAGGCGCCGGAGCCTCGGTCGGTCCTATCGAACTGAAAGGATGAACCGCATCCTTACGGTCTTGTCTTTCGGATTCGCGGCGCTGCTCGCGTGCGCGTCCGCGGAGGCCTGCGAGCTGGCCGATTTCCCGATCCGCCCGGACGTCACCGCCGCCGAGCTTTTGGGGCTCCCTGGCCTCGACGCCTTCCTGCGGCTGCTCGACATCCCGGAAACGGCGCGCCGGGCCTTGCGCTCGCCGGCCCCGGCCGAACGCCGGATGGAGCTGCCGGCTTCCCCGCCGGCCCCGCTCGATGGTGAGCTCTCGGCCGGCGCGGCGGCGGTCCGACTCGATTTCCCGGAGTCGCTGCGGGGCCTACCGCTCGGCGGTACGGCCGGCCGCCTGCACCCGATCCCCGAGCCCGAGTTCGATCCGCACCACGTGGCCCATGTCCTGCGGGCCAGCCGCGGGCAGCGCGATCCGGTGCGCGCAAAGGCGATCGTGCTGGAAGCAAGCGGACGACGTGTGGCCTGGCTCAGCGTCGATGCGGTCGCCGTGACCGAGGACGTCGCCGCGGCCGTGCAGGATCGGCTGCGCGCGAGCGGCACGCCCATCGATCTACTCCTGGTCAGCGCAACGCACGCCCACTCGGGTCCGGGCGCATTTCAGAGGAGCCGATTCCTCTGGATCGCGACCGATCTTCCTCACGAGGGCGTCACGACCTTCGTCGTCGACCGGCTGACAGCGGCGGTCCGCGAGGCCGCCGGAAGGCTCGTGCCCGCGCGCGTCGGCTGGGGATCGTTTCCGGTCGAGGGGCTGGTCGTGAATCGGCGAGGCCACGGCGGGCCGGTCGCGACTCGCTTCGACATCCTCAGGGTCTCCGACGCTCGAGACCGGCCCATGGCGGCCCTGGTACTGGGGCCGATCCACGGGACGCTGCTCGACGAGCGCAACTTGCTGCTTTCGGCGGACGTGGGAGGTGTCATCGAACGGAGACTGGAGGGCCTGCTGGGACCGTCCGCCGTGGCGATGCACGTGCAGGGCGCGGAGGGCGACCAGGCGCCGGCCCGCAGAGAGGGGGAGTCGGAGGAGGCAGCTCTGGAGCGGATCGGAAGCGAGATCGCGCGACGCGCAAACGACGCGTACCGCACGACGCAGGCCCAGACCACGGCGGGAATCGACTGGGCGTGCGGGCAGTGGACTCCGCCTGCCGCCGTGTTCCGTCCCGGGCTGATGGTTTCGTGGGTGCCTCGGTTCGTGCAGCTTCCGATCGCGGGCCTCATCGACGGGAGAGGTCCGCTGGTAGCGGTCAGGCTCGCCGGCCGGGCGCTCGCGGCCGTCCCGTGCGAACCGATCCTCGACGTGGGAGAACAGATTGCAGATGCCGGCCGAGACCACGGTCTTGGGCCGGCGTTAGTCGCCGGCCTGACGGGCGGTTACATGGGCTACGTCACGACCCCGGAGGAGTACGAGCGAGGCGGCTACGAGGCGATGGCCACGCTCTACGGTCCGCGCACGTCCGCGAGCTTGGTGGAGCAGGTGACCGCCCAGCTCGAACGGCTTGCGAGCCGCAGACGATAGGGCGCCGGCAGACAGACGGGGGCGGTCCTCAACTCCGGTCGGAGCAGCGCCCGGGTCCGTCGACCTTCCCCGCGCGTGCCAAGCCATGTCCGGGCGGGCCCCGCCGCAGAGTCGAAGGACCCGGTGGCTCCAATTACTCCGTCGACAGAAACGACCGGAGCTTTTCGAAGACGGCGTGGAACTTGGCCTTGTTCTCGCCCGCCGTCCGGATCGCCTCGGCGTCGGCGCCGCTGCCCAGGACCGAGTCGAGGCCGGAAGGCAGCTTCCCCTCCACGAACTTCAACAGACCGTGCGGGGACGTGAGCGCCTGGTACAAGACGTGTGCGACGAACTTCAACACGCGCTTCTGGTCGCGGGGCGGATTGAGCGACAGCTCCTCGAAGGCCGACTTCACGCTCCCCAGGTCGATGAACTTGTCGGGAACGACCGACCGGATCTCGTCGGGCTCCGCATCGCTCTTCCAGCCGCCCTCCTTGGCGAACTCCGGCAGAACGCCGTGGGCGGTGTGAAGCCCACTACCGCCCTCGAAGTCCACGATCCGATCCGGCGCCACGAGCACCCGAAAGTGCACGACGTCGCCGTTGGAGTTCTGCCACACCGACAAGTCGATCTTGGCTGCGCGGAACTGCCGGCGCCTCAGTCCGGGTACGTCCTGGCGCACGAACCTCTGATGAATCTCCACGGCGCTCATGTCGACTCCTTTTCCTGGTTGCCGATCGATGTGTGGGCCTTGGTTCGTGAGGCAGTATAAGCCTCTCGGAGACGAACCGGTCCAGCGAGGAGCGACTACGATTGTTTGCGAGCGTGGACGCGGACGCTCGCGACTTTCCCGGCGAGCATCCTGGCAGCCGGAAGCGATCCGGCGGCGGCCTTCAACTGAGGGTCTGTGCCGAGCAAGGCGTCGATGGCCGACTCGTCGTACACGATTCGCTCCCGGACCTCCACGTCG
>JACQFU010000023.1 GCA_016199905.1 Candidatus Wallbacteria bacterium | reverse complement strand
CCAGTTCGCGGCGCGCCCCGGCGTCCGGGGACTCGCCGGGTTCGAGGTGGCCCGCAGGCAGCTCCACAAGCGCTCGGCCCACGGCAGGCCGCATCTGACGCACCAGGAGCAGCCGCCCGTCGGGAAGGAAGGCAAGCACGCTGGCGGCGTCCCGAACTCGAAGATAGTCTTTGGGCCGAAGCTCGCCGTCCGGGCAGACGACGTGCGCCCGCACGAGAGTGCAGCGGCTGCCCTCGCAGAGATCTTCTTCTCTGTCGACCCGAAGCATCCGGTCACGCCAGCCAGTCGGTGTGAATGAAACCTCCGCCCGGCTTGTCGACCCGTTCGTAGGTGTGCGAGCCGAAGGCGTCGCGCTGGGCTTGCGTCAAGTTCTGGGGCAATCGGGCGGTTCTATAGCTGTCGTAGTAGGCGAGGCTCGCGGCCATCACGGGGACCGGCAGGCCCGCCTGCGTGGCGGCTGCGACGGAGCGGCGCCATCCGGAGTGGGCCTCGGACATCGTCCCGGCGATCTCCTCGTCGACCAGGATGTTGGGGAGCTTCGGGTCCCGGTCGTAGACGCGCATCAAGACGTCGAGCAGCCGCGAGCGCAAAATACAGCCGCCCCGCCAGATGCGCGCTATCTCGCGCATCTGAGTGCCCCAGCCGTGGGCGGCGCTGCCGGCGGCGATGAGAGCCATCCCTTGCGCGTAGCAGCAGATCCGGGATGCGTGGAGGGCGTCGCGAACCGCATCGACGAACCCGGGGGTTTCGATCGCCGCCGACGGGGGCGCGCCGCGCATCAAGCCTGAGGCCCGCACGCGCTCGTCCTTCAGACTGGAAAGCACGCGCGCGTCCACGGCGGCCGAGATGCTCGGAGTCGGCACGACCAGGTCCAGCGCAGCTTGCACCGTCCACTTTCCAGTGCCCTTCTGGCCGGCCCGGTCCTGAACCAGATCGACCAGCGGCCGTTTCGTTTCGGTATCCTGGACTCGAAAGACCTTTGCGGTCAATTCGACCAGGAAGGAGGCCAGCGGCCCGCGGTTCCATTCGGCAAACAGGTCCGCCAGCCGCCCGGCGTCCATCCCGGTGCCGCGCGAGAGCAAGTCGTAGGCCTCCGCCAGCAACTGCATGTCTGCGTACTCGATTCCGTTGTGGACCATCTTGACGAAATGCCCGGCCCCGTCGGAGCCGACGCGCGCCACGCACGGGCCCGTGTCGGTCCGTGCGGCGATCGCCTCCAGCACCGGCTTGACGCGCTCCCAGGCCTCCGGAGTGCAGCCCGGCATCATCGCCGGCCCCCGGCGCGCGCCCTCCTCGCCGCCCGAGACGCCGCAGCCCACGTACTCGAACCCTACCGACCGAAGCTCCTTCTCGCGTCGCTGCGTGTCGGTGAACCAGCTGTTCCCCCCGTCCATCACGATGTCCCCGGGTTCCAGCAACGGCTTCAACCGCTGGATCGTGGCATCGACCGGCGCGCCGGCCGTGATCATCAGAAAGATCCGCCGCGGCCGCTCCAGCGCGGCCACGAACTCCTCCAGGGTCGTCGTGCCCTGGAGTGACTTTCCCGGATTGGACGTCAGGAACTTCTCCGTCCAGCTCGCCTCCAGGTTCCAAACGGCGACGCTGAACCCGTGCTCTTCGACATTGAGCGCCAGGTTGCGACCCATCACGCCCAGCCCGATCATCCCGAACGCAGCTCTCTCGGTCATCGCTCGCTCCTGTCTTGTCGGCTCTCAAGAATCTCGTTCACGAACCCCGTTTCTCCCGTACCGTGCCGGCCCATGTGTGAGGCGGCAGTCACCATTCGGTCTGCCGTGCGACTGAACGGAAGTGTCTGAAGGAAGACCCGGCAGAGTGACTACGACGGCCTGCGGATCGTCGCCCATGATCGGGTAGCCGATCTCGTCGCATTGCGCAGGCAAGGCAAAACCTTCTTCGAGTCCACCACAGCCGCGAAGGCGGCCTGGGGCAGGATAACACGGTTGCCGGGCGCCTCGGTTGCGCGCCAGGCGAGCAGAGGCGTAGACTGTGAGGTGGAAGGGGTGGGATTCGAACCCACGAAAGACCTCGCGAGGAAGCCTTTGCCGGAGTATCGGTCCGGTGCAATGAACCGCTCTGCCACCCTTCCACAGCCCCGGCCGGCTCCTTTGTCCGGCCGGGGCTCTCGTTGCCCGGTCTTGCGAACCTAGGCTGGTCTTGCTTGTGCAGCGAGCCAATCCCGCCGCAGGGTTTGCAACTTAGCGGGCGGGAGGCTCAAACGGGGCTGAAACCCGCTGAAACGGCCGGAAGGCGTTATCATCCTCCCAGGAATCCCGCTCTATGCTCCGCCTGCTGCACACCTCCGACTGGCACCTCGGTCACTCGCTCCACGGACACGCGAGGGACTACGAGCACGAGCGCTTTCTGGATTGGCTGCTCGAGACGCTCCAGAGCGAACGCATCGATTCACTCCTGGTAGCGGGCGATCTCTTCGACACGGCCAATCCCACGGCAGCCGCCCAGGCCCAGTGGTTCCGCTTCGTCGCCGCAGCGCGAACTCGCATGCCCGGCCTGGAGCTGATCTTCCTGGGCGGGAACCACGACTCCGCAGCGCGCCTCGATGCGCCTAGACCTATCTTCGATGCGTTGGGCGTCCACGTCGTCGGCGGCCTGCCCCGCTGCGGAGACGGCAGCTTGGACCATGAACGATTGCTCGTGCCGCTTCGCTCCTTCGAAGGCGCCATCGAGGCCTGGTTGGTCGCCCTCCCGTTCCTTCGGCCGGTGGACCTGCCGCGCGTGGACTCTCCCGAGGCCGATCCGCTCGTCGAGGGCGTGCGTCAGCTCTACGTCGAGTCCCTCGCCGCCGCGCGCGAGCGCCTGCAACCGCAACAGGCGCTCGTGGCCGCCGGCCACTGTTACTTGACCGGGACTGCCCTCTCCGAGCTGAGCGAGAGGAAGATCCTCGGCGGTAACCAGCACGCGCTTCCCGCGGACATCTTTCCCGAGGACCTCGCCTACGTCGCCCTCGGTCACCTGCACCTCGCCCAGATCGTTGCAGGCCGCAAGAACGTTCGATACAGTGGTTCGCCCCTTCCGCTATCGCTGGCGGAATCCGGCTATCGGCACCAAGTGCTGATCGTGGAGTTCGAGCAAGGCGGCTTTCGCGAAGCTCGGTCACTCGCGGTCCCGCGCTTCGTCGAGCTGTTGCGTGTCCCTTGTGAGGGCTCCCTACCCCCACCCGACCTGCTGGCCGAGCTGGCTCGCCTTCCTGCCAAGGACGATTCCGTCCCCGACCGCCAGCGTCCGTACCTGGAAGCCGTCGCGCGACTTGAAGGCCCCGAGCCGGCCTTGCGTCAGCAAGTCGCCCAGACGCTGTCGGATCGCTCGCCAAGACTGTTGAAACTCACCGTCGAACGCACGGGCCACGGACTGGCCCTGCCGGAAGCCAGTCAGGCCACGAGCCTCGCCGACCTCACGCCCGAGGAGGTCTTCCGGAGCTGCCACGAGCGTTCATTCTCGCAGCCGCCTCCTGCGGAGCTTCTTGCTACCTTTCACGAACTGCTCGATCGTCTCGGGCGAGGAGAGGGCCGGTGAGAATCCTCGCCATTCGCGGCGAGAACCTCGCCAGCCTCGAAGGACGCTTCGAAGTCGCCCTCGACCAGCCGCCCCTGGCGAACTCGGGCCTCTTCGCGATCACCGGTCCCACGGGCGCCGGCAAGACCACTCTGCTCGACGCGCTCTGCTTGGCTCTCTTTCACACCACTCCGCGCCTGGCCGCCCACAAGGGCGCCCCCCTGTCGGCACCCGAGGAGGCGGAGCTGCTCAGCAACAATCCCAAGACGCTCCTGCGCCGCGGCTCCGTCTCCGGGTTTGCCGAGGTCGAGTTCCAGGGCGTCGACGGCAAGCGCTATCGAGCCAGGTGGTCCGTGCGGCGAGCACGCGGAAAGGCCGGCGGCGCCCCGCAGGACCCGCAGGCGGAGCTGCGAGAGATCGCCTCCGGCGGAATCCTTGGCCGCACGCGGACGGAGGTCCTCGACGAGATCGAGACCCGGTTGGGGCTCTCGTTCCCGCAGTTCCGCCGCTCCGTGCTGCTGGCCCAGGGCGAATTCGCCGCCTTTCTCCACGCGCAGCCTCCTCAGCGTGCCGAGCTCCTGGAGCGCGTCACGGGCACCGAAGTCTTCGGCGACCTTTCGAAGGCGGCTCACTTCCGCGCCAAGACCGAATCCGAGGCACTCGACGAGTTGACGGATGCGCTGGGTCGTTTGCATGTGCTGCCGGATCACGAGCGAGCCGCGCTGGCCGAGCGCACCGACTCCCTCGGCCAAGTGCTCGGTGCGGCCCAGGCCCGACTCGAGGAAGCCGCGCGTGTCCGGCACTGGCATACCGAGCGTGCCAAGCTGCTGGCGGGAGAACGGCAGGCCGAGCGGGCTCTCGTGGACGCGTCAGCGGCGTTGGAACGGGCAGGGCCGCTGGCAGCCCAGCTCGAGGCGGTGGTCGCAGCCCAGCCGCTGCGGAACATCTTCGATCGTGCCGATCGGGCCTCAGCCGAGGCCGGGCGCGCACGGGAAGCTGCTAGCGCCGCTACCCTCGAGGCCACCACGGCTGCGAGCCAGGCCCAGGTTGCGGCTGCCGCTCATCGCGCCGCCGCCGACCGCGTTTCCGCCGCCGAGCGCCGCGCCGAGCAAGCCAGGCCGGAGATAGCTCTGGCCCGCGAGGTGGATACTCTCGCGCGAAGCGGCGAGGAGCAGCTTTCCGAGCTGCGTGCCAGGCTCTCGACCGCGGAGCGGTCCGTCGTCGAAGCTGACGCTGCCGCATCAGGGCTCGAAGCGGCCCTCACGGTGCTCGAAGGCCAACGCTCAGACGCGGCCTCCTGGCTCGCCGCTCGCGAGAACCTGCGGCCGCTGGCGACTCAATGGACTCGATGGCGCTCTCAAGTCCTTCAGTTCGGAGAGCTGTCACGGCGGACGGCAGGGGTCGCAGGCGCGCTCGCAGGACTGGCGAGCACGGAGGCCGCCGCGCGCCGTGCGGTCCTCGACGACGCCGCCCGAGAGGATCGGGAACTTTTGGCTCGCGACCAGGAGCGCGCGCGAGCCGATCGCGCCAGACAGGAAAGCGACCGCGTCGATAGGGCGGCCTTGCGACGGGAACGCGAAGCCCTGGCCTCGCGCCGGGATGCGCTCTCCGCGCTGGCCGCTGCAGCCGCGCAAGCCGCACAGCTCGCCGACGAGCGGTCCGGATTGGAGACCGCGATGGCAGCCGCTGAGTCGGGATCCCGAGCGGCCGCCCTTTCCCGAGACAGCCACAGGGCGGAGCTCGTCGAGTTGGAGACGCGCCTGGAGGAGGCTCGCCGGTCTCGAGACCTGGCCCGATCCGCGCGCGACCTCGACTCGCACCGAGCGAGCCTCCGGGACGGTGAACCTTGCCCGCTCTGCGGGTCCCTGGAACACCCCTGGCGCGGTCTTTCTTCTCCGCTCGAGGGATTGCTGGCCGAGGCCGAGAACCGGGTTCGCGAGCTGGGCTCGCGACGCGATGCGCTCTTGCAGCTGGAGGCCAGCGCCTCGAGACTGGACGAGTCCCAACGCCGGGAGGCCTTGCGCCTGGAGACCGAGCGCGAGCGTCTGGCCACGGTGACCGACGGATTGCAAGGCGATTGGACCCGCTTCTCGCCGCTCGCCGGCGGGCCGCTTCCGCCCCTTGCGGGCGCCCCCTCCTCCTCTCGGGCAGCCGGCGCCCTTCTCGCTGGAGTCGAAGCGTCTCTCGAGTCCCTCAAGACGAGCCAGTCGATCGCCGACGCACTGGCGCAACATGCTCGTCGTGCTGCCGATCTGGCTGGCAGCGCCGTCTCCGAGGCCCGTCGAGAGCAGGCTTCGACGATGCAGGCATGCGAGCGCTGCATCGCGGAGCTGGAGCCAATCCTGGCCGTTCGGCCCGACGCCAGGAGCGACCTTGCGGCCGATCCCGCGCGATTCCTCGACGACTGCGAGCGCGAAGTTCGGAGTCTGGAGAACCACGAGCGCAGCCTCGCAGACGCCACCCGCGCCCTGGAACGAAGCCGCCCGGAGGCGGATCGGGCGCGCTCCTCTGCTGCGGCGCTGGCAGCCGAGTCTGCGCAACTATCGCAGCAGCATGCCAGGGCGAGCGAGGCGCTGGAAGTCCTGCGCGCTCGCCGGGCCGGACTGCTGGGCGGGGCCACCGCCGACGACGTCGAGGCTCGACTGTCGGCTGAGCAGCGGCAGTCTCTGACTGCCCTCGACGTGGCTCGCGAGGAGGCGCGCAAAGCAGAATCCACGCGTGAAGTCGCCCTCGCGCGACAGTCCGATGCGAACCTCTCGGAGAGCCTTGCGGCCGGGCGCCGGGACCTGGCTGAAGCGGCTCTCGCCGAAGCCCTGGCCGCCGGAGGGTTGTCGCTGGACGCGGCCCGGCAGTTGCTATCCTTCGACGGGCGCTGGCAGAAGCATCGCCGCGCAGAGCTGGCCGCCTTCGAGCAGGCGTGTCAGCGCGCCGCCGCAGTGCTGGCCGAGCGCCGCGGGGCTCGCTTGATTCACGAGGCCGAGCTCCCCCTGGAAGCCGGCGCTGAGGAGGCCGAGCGGCTGTTCCGCGAGGCCGAGACTGCCGCGCACGTTGCTCGCGATGCCTACCACGGCTCGAAGGCGGAGCTGGACATCGACACCAACAACCGCCAAGCTGCCGTGCAACTCTCCCCGCAGCTGGAGACTCAACGCGCGTCATTCGACCGCTGGAAGCGCCTTTCGGACGTGATCGGCTCCGAGAGCGGTGCCAAGTTCCGCGCCTTTGCCCAGAGCTTGACTCTGGACCTGCTGCTGGCCCACGCCAATCGCCACCTCCAGGAGCTGGCCCGTCGCTATCGGTTGATGCGCGTTGCCCGACGAGACCTCGACCTGCAGGTAGTCGACTTGGAAATGGGCGAGGAAGTCCGCAGCGTTCACAGCCTCAGCGGCGGCGAGAGCTTCCTGGTGTCGCTGGCACTGGCGCTTGGCCTGGCTTCCCTGAGCGCGCGCGACGCCACAGTCGAATCGCTCTTCATCGACGAGGGTTTAGGCAGCCTGGATCAGGAAACGTTGGAAATCGCCCTCGCAACGCTCGACTCCCTTCAGGCGACCGGGCGCCAGGTGGGTCTCATCAGTCACGTGCCCGGGCTGGCCGAGCGCATCGGCGCTCAGGTGCGCGTGACGCCTCGGGGCAACGGCAAGAGCACCGTGACCGTCGAGGGCACCGACGGCCCGTGCTCCAACGGACCTGCCTGGTCGGCTACTCGAGAGCCTCCGACACCGTCGCAGTAGGGTAGGCGCGGGGGCCTGCCGTACTGTCGAATGACTTCCGGGGGGCAGCACTAGTCCATCGTCGCGGAGCGAACTCGCGTCTCTTCCAGCGACTGGATCTTCAGCTTGTTGTCCATCACGTGGAAGTGCACGATCAACTTGCGGCGCTGGAAGTTGCCGCCCTCGGGCGGCGCGAAGTCCTCGACCTCCAGTTCCACGTGGCAGTCGCCGGTGTTTGGCGGAGAGGCGTCGTTGTCACGCGCTGGCGTCGCAGCCAGCCTGGCCGTCTTGATGCCCCAGCCGGCGCCCGTTGGCTGATCGGGCTTGTCCCAGTCGATGTTGTCGCGCGCGAATACGTCGAACACGATCGGCACGTCCTCGTCGATCCACATGCCATACAGCGGACCGGCTGGCAGCGTCGCGGCATACTCGGCGGGCTTGAACAGGACCGGCGAACCGAGAAGATCGGCTGCCTGCCTCTGATAGCCGGAGGCCTCGTCACCGTAGATCTCGGTGAAGTCCCAGTCGGTGGAGTCGAACCACGGCTTCTGCGCCGGGTCCACGGTCTCCTTGTTGCTGTTGGTCTTCTGGCCGTCGCGCGCCTTTTGCCAGCGCAGATCGCCTGCATAGCTGTTCCCGAACAGCACCTTCTTGTCGTACTTCGTATCGGTCACTCGCAGGTAGACGATGGGCTTGTCGTTGTCGAAAACGTCGATGAACCCGTACTGTCCCAGCTTGTCCACGGGGCAGGTGGCGGGCGGATGCTCGGCTGGAAAGTTGAAGGGCGGTTGCTTGCGATCGGTCACGACCTCCTGGCCGCTCTTGTCCAGCACGAGCTGCGCCGCGTCGGCGATGTCTTTGCTGGCGATGGGGTCCTCCGAAACGGCGGCGGCACTTGCGGCCGCAATTGGCGGCAGCTTGTCCGGCGCCGGCGATTGGTTGTTCCCCGAGCCGTCTCGGGCCACGGCGAAGTATTTCAGGCGATGGCCCGATTGCCAGTCCCAAGAGGTCGTGGCGAAATGCCAGCCCATCGGCTCGTCGAGCGCGGTGAGAGGCACGTCGTAGCTCGCGATGGAGTAGCTGGCGTCGGCGTCCTTGGCGTCGGCCGCCAGAGCGACCTTCGAACCGTCGACCTTGTAAGTGTCCACGGCCGTGGGCAGCAGCCCCGGCAAGTTGGCCTTGGCCCAAACGAACTTCGGCGTGACCGACAGGTCGGTCGGCAGCATCCCGGCGGCAGCCGCGGTGAAATCGTAGACCTGGACGGCATAGTAGAAATCGATCCCAAACTTGGCCGGATCGAACAGAACGCCCGTCTTCGGTGAGGGGCCGATGCCGCGGCCGGCGAACGGATTGTTGTCGATGACCTTCACGGTGACCTTGTCGGGCGTGCTACGCGCTACGGCAGCCTCGTGCAGGGTCTCCCCGGTGGTGCCCTCGAGCTTGCGCGGGTCGAGGTGGACGTGCGTCGGAGGAGTCACGTCGGTGACAGCCACGAGCAGCGAGGCCACGCGGACCTCCTTGGAAAGGCCCTTGGTGCTTCGGGCGAGCCGGCCGACGATGTTGATGCTGCCGCCGCGCTCGTTGGGGTCGTCGGGCGCCTTTTGCCAGACTTTCTGCATGACGGGGTTGTTGTTGGCGTCCTTCACGGGGTTGCCGGCGCCGTCCAGGACGGGCTTGTCGACCTCCTCGAACAGCTCTTCCTTGTAATCCCACACGACTCCGGTGAGGTTGAACAGGAGCGCGCTCCCGACGATGACGTGATAGGCGAGCGGATCGGAGGGGACGTGATAGGTGAAGACGTAGTCGCCGGACTTGACGCGCGGGTCGTTGGCGGGCGGGTCCTCGTCGGTGGCGACGTTGGCGCCGATGTTGTCGACGTCCATGTGGTACTCGTTGGAGTAGGAATCGAGCACCCAGAGGCCCTGCGGCTTGTACTTGGCTTCGGTGACGACCCACTTCGTGTTGAGGCGGGTGCCCGGGACGGCCATCTCGTTGCCGTCGTTGTACTCCTTCTTGCGAGGGAACTTGGGGCTGCGCAGGGACTTGTCGAAGGGAGCGTTGTCGACCTTGAGGTCGGCGTCGTTCCAGACGTAGTCGTCTGCGCCGCCGTTGAACTTGTACTCGCCGTCCTTGACGAAACCGCCGATATCGACGACCGAGAGCGGGTCCTCGAAACTGCGGCCCGAGCGCGAGACCATCTCGGAGAGCTTGAAGCTGACCTTGCCGCTCGTGGAGATCTTCTTGAAGTAGTAGCTCACGGGAAGGAGCTTCTCGCCGGGCAGGCTATACCTGCCGATGACCGCCGTGGCCTCGAGTCTCATCGCGGCCGGCAGCTTGCCGAGCGGGTCCGGATCGGTGCCGCCCTGGGTCAGGTCCCAGAGCGTGATGAAGTGAAGAGGCTGATCCTCGGGCAGCTGGATGCGGACGAAGTCCTTGCCGGTGAGGGGGTCGTTCTGGCCCGCCAGTTCGGGAGCCGGATTGTCCTCGAAGTCGGAGGGTTGTTGGATGGCGTCGACGGCCAGCCGCGAAACCTTGACGACCACGTAGGGATCGGCCGGAAGCGAGCAGGCCGCCACGGGGCCGGCGAGCGCAAGTGCAGTCAGTACCGTGACGCAGAGTGTCGCCAATCTTGCATCTCGCATCGTAGGCCCTCCGGCGGCGCCGTTCATCGGGAACGCCGCACCTGCACGGTCTTGCCGACCTTGTCGGTGTACTGATTGGATTTCCACTCGCCCGTGATGGGGTTCTTGACGAATTGGGGCACGATGCCGACCGCCTCGATCTCGACGACGTTGACCGTCTCGGTGCCGGAAGTGAACGAGGTGATGGCCTCGCTGCTGCCGATCTCGCAGTGCCAACCTGCAAACTCGGGCCCCGTGATCTGCAGCGGCACGGCGTCGAAGTTGCAGTCTTCAACGAACGTGGTGAGGGCGTCGGGCGTCTTCCCGGCGCCCGTGGCGGGCGTGGATCCGGGAGGCGCGACGTGGAACGGGCAGAGCCCGCGGGCCAGCGCCGTGGCGGCATAAGCCTCCGTGGGCAGCACGCGGAACTTCAGCAACGCATGCTGGATCGCCCCCTGCGCCAAGTAGTGCGCCTGCAGCGCGTTGAACTGAGTGACGTTCTGCCGCTTGGCTTCCAGGCGGGTGCGCGTCATGTAGTAGACCATGAAGGTCATCAGGCCGCAGAAAATGACCACCAGCGGGATCGCAAACCCTCGGCGCATCCGGCGGACCTTTTGGAGCATTTGCGTCAAATGTGGGCCTTCCGCGAAACCAGCTTCAAGACGAATTCGTCGGTGTAGTCGTCCCCCGGGCCGTGCCAGCGCACGGTCAACAGCAAGTCCTTCAACACCGGGATGGCCCCTCCCCCCGTCGATTTGCTGTCCAGTTGGGTGATCGGCGGGTTTTCCTCCGTCATCGTCGGGACGCTCGGCTCGGCGCCCGTGGACGTGGCGCCTCCGTGGCGCGGATCGTGGTACTGGATGTGCTTGAACTTGAAGTGGATGGCGCTGTTCGGCACCGGCTTGACGTCGAGCTTGTACTGGAACCAGACGCCGTCCAGGACCACCTCGGTGTAGGGCACCGACGCGAGTGTCGCGAACGGCTCCTCGAACAAGAACCGGTTCATTTGACCCGCCGCGAAGCCTACGGCCGAGGTCTGCATCTTCTGCTGCCCCATCTGATGGAAGCTGGTCGTGATCATCGAAAGCACCGTCGCCAGCGAGGCGCCGAGGATCAGCACAGCCATCGCCGTCTCGATGAGCGTGAAGGCCCAGCGCCGGCTATAGCCCCGCACTGAGATCCACCTCCACCTTCGGCATCGTCTGCTCGACTACCCCGCTCTGCTTCCAGAACTTGTGGATCGTCTTGATCTGGATGGAACAGGTGGTCGAAGTCTCTGCGGGCGCGCTCGCAGGGCCGTCCAGTGCGATGTAATCCACCTCGTCGAACAGCACGCGGTCACAGTTGAGCACCGGGGCGTCGGGGCCCGTGGCCCCCACCTTCTTGTAGACCACGGTGTTTCCCTTGGTCGCGAGCGTTGCGTGAATCTCCAGGCCGGGGTTCTTCGCATCGGTGACCGCGTCGAAGCCCTGCCGCTTCGGCTTGCAGATGTAGAAATCCAACAATGGCGTGTCGGCAGCACCCCCGGCGCAGTCCACCTTGCCCTTGTGGAACTTGAATCCACGCCCGGCTTTCGTGATCTGCACGGCCGTCGGCCCCACGATGCTGGGATAGCTGGCGTGCGCCAAGTCGTCCCGCAACAGCTTCAGCCCGTTCCTCAGTTGCTGCTGGCACTTGGTGTGCCACGCGGAGAGCTCGGCGCTCTTGGCGGCCGTCGTGAACACGCGCCAGGCGATGATGACCACCAGGCTCAGCACCAAAACGGCGACGACTCCCTCGACGAGCGTCATGCCGCGCCTTCCCCTAGGCACCCACTCGGCACTGGACTTCAGCGTACTATCACCACTATTAATCATAGCATGCCGGCGGGCACGGAATTCGACGGACTCCCCAGGGAGATCCTCGATGATTACAGGGTTTTGCGGCGAATCGGGGCCGGCGGAATGGGGGCCGTGTACGAGGCCGTCCAGAACTCCCTCGGCAGGCGCGTCGCCTTGAAGCTCATGCGTCATGACTCCCTCTCTGTGCCGAAAGTCACCGAGCGCTTCCGCGCGGAGATCGCGATCCTTTCCAAGCTGCGTCACCCCAACATCGTTCCGCTCTACGACGCCGGCTGCTTCGGCAACGATCTCTACCTGGCAATGGAACTGGTCCCCGGAGGCACGCTCCACGACAAGATCCGCGGCGCTCGAACGCTCGGATTGCCTGCCTCGAGGGCCCTGATGGAGCAGCTTCTCGAAGGCCTCGCCTACCTTCACGACAACGGAGTCATTCACCGCGACCTGAAGCCCGAAAACCTCCTGCTGGAGCCGGGAGGTACCGTCAAGCTCGCCGACTTCGGACTGGCCCTCGCCATCGAGAATCCGCTCCGGCTCACAGAGGCCGGCCGCGTCGTAGGGACACCGGCCTACATGGCCCCGGAGCAGATTCTCAAACGCCCGCTCGGCCCATCCGCTGATATCTATGCCGCCGGAATGCTCCTGTTTCGAGTCCTGACCGGCACCTTCCCCTTCGAGGCCTCGGACGAGCGCGACCTATTGCGCCGCAAGATCGAGCGGGACGGATGCCTCGAGGAGCACGCCTGTCTTCTGCCGGAAGCGGTCCGGGATATCGTCGTCCGCTGCCTGAAGAAGGAGCCCGAAGAGAGATATGCCGACGCCAGGGACCTGGCGCGCGCGATTTTCACGGCATCCTGGCTCGCAACCAGCGCATGCGCGAGATCATCGGAATCCTGGACCGAGTCGCCGCCACCGATGTGAGCTTGGTGCTCCAAGGCGAAACCGGCACGGGCAAGGAGGTCGTGGCGCGCGCGCTCCACAGAGCAAGCCCTCGCGCGGCTAAGGCCTTCGTCGTCATCGACTGCGGCAACTTGAACTCCGACCTGATTGGCAGCGAACTCTTCGGCCACGAAGTCGGGGCGTTCACGGGCGCCACTCAGCGCCGCGTCGGTGCTGTGGAGCAGGCTGACGGAGGGACGTTGTTCCTGGACGAGATCGGCGAGATGCCGCTGGAGTTGCAACCCCGCCTGCTGCGAGTGCTGGAACAGCGCGAGATCACCCGTCTGGGGACGTCTTCGCCCAGGAAGGTGAATGTGCGGGTCGTGTCGGCGACCCATCGCGACCTCGAACAGATGGTGGCCGAAGGCAAGTTCCGGGAAGACCTGTTCTATCGATTGTCTCAAGTCGAGCTTCGCCTTCCGCCTCTCAGAGAACGGCCGGACGACGTGGAGCTGCTGGCAGGCAACTTCCTGGAATCGGCGCTCGAGAGGACGCCCGGCCGTGTGCGAGTGAGCTTTGCCCCTGACGCGACAGCCATCTTGAAGAAGGCGCTCTGCGCTGGCCCCACGATTGGGCCGGCGGACTTGCTCTTGCGAGACCGTCCCATCGACGGCAAGGCGGCCGAAGCGCCGGCGGAGGGCCTGGCGAATCGCTCGCTGGAGGAGATCGAGAAGGAAGCCATCCTCCAGACGCTGCGCGCGCATAACGGCAACAAGACCCGCGCTGCTGCGGTCCTCGGAATCGCCACCATCACGCTGCGCGACAAGATGAAGCGCTACGGGCTCAGCAACGAGAAGGCTTGAGGCTCGAGGCCCGGGGCCGGGGGGACGTGTCCCGTCATCGAGCGGGGTTGTCCTGAAACCTGACGATCGGTCTGTCAGCCACGCCATCCGGCAGTGCTGTTCGATCCCTTTTTCGCTTTTGTTCATGCGCTCTTCCGCGATCGCCTTGCACACATGGCCCAGCTCTTGGTTAGGGCTGTGGCGTGAACGCCATCAAGGAGGCAATGCCGATGAACGAGCCGAAGACCCACAAGCTGCTGAACGCGATTCTCATCACCTGCCTGACCGCCAATGCCGCACTCGCGGCCACGAAGCCTGCGCCAAAGTCCGAGGACACGCCCCACCAGTCGCCCTCGATCGGCGTCAGCCTGGGCGCGATCGACGCCGTGGAAGCGACCTCGTTCCGACTCGACAACGAGTCGGAGGATGACGCCCTCTGCTCCCTCGGCAGGCAACCCTGGGCCGGCTTTCGCCAGACCGTGACCGAGGGTGAGACCCGCAAGCTGGTCCGGTTCCGGGCCAACGTCGGCCTGGTCTGCCCCGGCGCAACGCCGGTGAGATTCAAGGCCGTGCAGGTCGCCCTCTTCCGCCGCCAGGGCAGAACCGGCTGGGCGCCGTTTGCCAAGGCCTACTGCGGTGACGTCAAGGCCTTCGGGCTGAAGGCGCCGGAACGGGGTTCCATCCGCTTGGAGCTGCGCGATGCGCGCGGCAACCGGCTCGAGGATTCGCTCCCCGTGTTGAACGGCAAGTCCTCTGGCTGCTTCAAGATCGCCGGCGAGGCGGACGTGCGCCAGCTGGGCGCCATCGAGGGCAGTGTCCGCGCCGAAGTGAGCGTAGCCACTTCCTGCAACGTCCGCCACGCCCACAAGGGCAACGGCCGCACCGAGGGCGACGAATACATCGAGTCCCAGAAGACGGCCCTCGAGTTCAACGTTCCGAAGGCGCGCCGGGTCAACGACCGCGTCCTTCTCACCGAGTGGGTTTTCTCCAAGCCGCGCCGCGAGATTGCGGCATCCGGCGACATCGACATCGTGCGGCCCGGCAAGGACAGAGACGAGCGCTGCGGGCGCATCCCCGCCAGCGGCATCGGCAGCTTCGTTCGCGAGATCCGCGCCACCGGAAAGTCGGGCACTCGCTGGACGTTCCGCTCTCGCAGCGCGGTGCGGTTCCGGACCGGCGCCTGCGGCAGCACGTCGCTGGGTACGGTGGCGTTCCTGGTCGGCCGTGGCGGTTGCCCCGACGACATCAAGGTCTTCTCCCGGCGCATTGCCACGGCGTCGATGCAGTTGCTGGCCCGCGGGTGCGGTGAGCGGCCCGGCCGAGGCAACTCCAGGAGTCACGGGCACCGCTGCAACTGCCACTGCGGCACTCCCCCTCCGCCGCCTCCCGCCACGGTCCCACCTGTGAGCCAGACTCCCACGACCACCACCCTACCTCCTCCCCCGGCCGACAGTGGAGACAATGGCTCCAACGGCTCCACGACCCCGCCGGCCACGCCCGACGACAGCCACGACAGCACGGCCACGCACTCCGGCGATAACGGCGGCTCCGACTCCAATCCGCCCCCGCCGGCCACGCCCGACGACAGCCACGACAGCACGGCCACGCACTCCGGCGATAACGGCGGCTCCGACTCCAATCCGCCCCCGCCAGCCACGCCCGACGACAGCCACGACAGCACGGCCACGCACTCCGGCGACGGCAACGGCAGCGACAACCAGGCCGGAGGAAACGGCGGCTCCACCTCCTCGGCCGCCATCCAGGCCGGCGACTTCGAAACCTTCACGCAGGGCGGCTGGGGAGCCAAGGCGCACGGCAACAATCCCGGCACGCTGAGGGATTCGCGCTTCGCCGCGGCCTTCCCCGCAGGACTGACCATCGGAGGCGCCTTCCACGTTACGTTTGCCAGCGCCCAGGCTGTCGCCAACTTCCTTCCGCAAGGCGGAGCGGCGGCTGCTCTCGACGCCAGCTCCGTGGACCCCGAATCCACCTCCGCCGGGGTGCTCGCCGGCCAGCTCGTGGCCGCCACGCTCAACGTGACCTTCTCGGCGGCGGGCTACCTGGCGCAGAACGACGCGAGACCGCTTGGCAACCTCCTGGTGGCCTCCGGCCCCTTCGCGGGCACCTCGGTAAACGCGCTGCTCGAGCTGGCCAACCGCGCCATCGGCGGCGACTCCTCGGCCCTTCCTCCCGGCGCCGGCCTCTCGGACCTGAACGATGCGTTGACTCGCGTCAATGAGTGCTTCGACAACGGCACCGAGAACACCGGCTATCTTCGCAAGCCCTGAGCTGCCAAGGCGCGGCCGGCTGGTCCCCTTTCCCCCGGCCGCGCCACCAACGGGACTTCCCGGCGGGCTATCCAGCCCGCCGGTCTTTCATCTGGAGACGGCCCGTCGGCTGCAAGCCTAATCCCCCTTCGGCAGCGCAAAAGCGGTCGACTTCGTTACGCTCAGCAAGTAGCCGCGACCCGACCTAAGAGGGAACGGCGTCGCGCCGAGCCCCGGCAAGTAGACCTGGAAAGCCCCCGCCCCGGGGCTCCCCTGGGAAGCGTCGGAAGCGTCGGGGATTGTCCGGGCGACAAACCCTGCGGCGCCGCCGGCCGCGCTCACCTTGTCGACCAACGTTTGCGAGGTCCAGGTCGAGGGGACCCCGGCAGGGAACGAGATCAGATTGACGCCCGGCACGAGCGTCACGGACCGGGCAGCGTCCGGCCACGGCTGGCCTGTGAACACGAGACTCTTGAAGAGGGATGGCCGGCCGATCAAGTAGCCCTGGTTTCCCTCGACGGCCGGATCCGTCATGCCCAATCCGGGGAGGAACACGCTGAATCGGCCGCGGCCCGACTGGCTGACGACTCGAACCACGAAGGTGGCACCCGCCTGATCGAACAGCTCCTGTTGTAACCGGCTTGCGCCTGTCGTCGCCGCGGCCAGAGGCACGCCGATCAGGTTGAGGCCGCCGGTATAGCTGGCTGCCCGGGTGGTGGCCGACTGGGCGGCGGCGGCGCCGACGTTGAAGCTGACAAGCGAGGGCTCGCCCTCGCCGGTGGCATCGTCGACCAGCAACTGGAAAGCGTAGGTTCGGGCCTGGCCGTCGCCGATAGTGGGGGCCACGAAAGTCGTCACCGAGCCGAACGGGTTCGACAGCTCCGCAGAGGGGCCCGCGAGCTGCGTCCATTTGTGGGAGAGGTTCGACAGTCCATCGGGGTCGCTGGACAGCGAGCCATCCAGAGTAAGGGTGTCGCCCTCGCTGGCGATCGGCGCGTCTCCAGCCTTCTGGAGCATTCGAGTCGGCGCTTTTCCGCGGCCGCCGACGGCCACCCTCGCCGATGCCAGCGGCAGGCGGCGCGTCTCGCCATCGACGACCACCCGGATCTCGCGGCGCACCTGGACCCCCGTGGCAACTCCTTCGCTGGTGAGGGTCGAGACTGTCGCGCTGAACACGTGAACGCCCGCCGTGGTCGGTTCGAAGTTCGTGACCGCCACGCCGGAGATGTCATTGTTCAGGATGCCGGTGGTGAGCGAAACGGGCGGACCGGACTCCTGGTTGAACTCGTAACCGACCTGCTGCTTGAGCGGCAGCGTGCCGATGTCCGGGTCGGCGACCTTTGCCTTCAGGGTGATCCGGGTCGGCAGAGAAACGCGGAGCGACTGATTAGGAGTCGAACTATCCAAAAAGTCGCTCAGGTCCGTTCCGGTGGCCAACGTCGTCGTCGACGAGGCCGACAGCGAAAGCACGGGCATCGAATCGAACGCGGAAAGCGCAATCAGTCGCACGCGATCCGCGGCGCTGCGAGCACCGGAGCGATCGGTCACCACGAGTTCGAACTCGTAGACCGCGGGAGCAGCCGGGACGAAGCTCACGACAGATGCGTGGCCGTTGGGCAAGAGGGTTACGGCCGGGCCTCCGACCTGGGTCCACGAGAAGGCGAGACGCCCGCGGTCGGCCACGTCGGGGTCGGCCGAGAGTCGGCCGTCGAGCTGAACCGAGTCAACCGCGGCGACGAAGGTCAGTGGCGCGGAGCCGGAGAGCGAACGCAAGTTTTTCGCCGGGTTGGCGACGCGGGCCAGCGCCGTGGGCGGGTGATTGGTCTCTCCGACCAACACGCGCACGATCCTGGGCAAGCTGCGCAGTTCCTCGTTGGCCACCGTCAGCGCGAACTCGTAGAGTCCCGGCACGGCCGGAGCGAAGGTAGGAATGGGGCTGGCCGGATCGGAGAGCGTAACGGCCACCGGCGCGGTCGTGACGGTCCAGGCGTACGAGAGTGCCTGAGGCGGTTGGTTGGGATCGAAGCTGCCGCGTCCATCGAGCCGCACGAAGGGCCGCCGCACGGAACTGCCGGCGTCCAGTGGATCTGCGATCGTTGCTCCGAGCTGCCCGCCGTCGAGGCGAATTCTCACCACCTGTCCAGGGCTGGGCTGGGCCTCGGGCGCCAGATCCGTGACTCTGGTGAGCCCACTCTGGGCCGAGATGAAGGCCAGGATGACCGCCTGCGTCGTGAGCGGCGACGAGGCAAGGGTGCGGAACGTCACGTTCACCAGCGTCCCCTTGGCGCCAAGCTCCTGCTCCTGCGCCGCGATGCTCATGCCGAGGAACCCGGAAGGGCTGGCAAAACGCAGGAGCTGCCCCGCCGTCGTGACGGTCCCGGGCGTGACGCTGGTCAGCTCCAGCAGCGCCGGGTCGTAGCGCAGGCCGAACTCGACGCTGCGAAGACCGCCCGTGTTGCTTGGCAACGTTTCGAGCACCACGGTTGCGACCAGGTTATCGCCCGTGCGCTGGCGGGCCAGAGTGAATCCGGCCGGCGACTCGGTGCCCTCCAGCAGGCTCTGCAGGGTGTAGGCGCCCGTCGCCGGAGAGCCGTCGC
Source organism: Candidatus Wallbacteria bacterium (assembly GCA_016199905.1). GTDB lineage: Bacteria > Muiribacteriota > UBA6191 > JACPRK01 > JACPRK01 > JACPRK01. The sequence continues at coordinate 4,957 of JACQFU010000023.1, read as the reverse complement.
CGTCGACCTTGGGAGCGCTCTTCACCCGCATGAAGTAGGTCCCCGGGAAGCTTGGCCTGAAGCCGCGGATGCTCACTCCGCCCGTGCGGCTGTCCCGCGCATCGGCCAGTACCGAGTTGCCGTCGCGGTCGAACAGGGTGAGCTGCAGCTTGAGCGCCCCCGACGCAGTCGCGACGAAGGCGTAGGAGGAGGCCGATTGCGCGACGATGCGGAAGAAGTCGACGTCGCCAGCGGACTCGATGGCGCCGTTGAGAGTATTGCCGGCGTGCGTGAGCGTGTCCGCCTGGCGCAGGCCGGCAGGACGGTTGGGGTGGTCGTCGGTGAAGACTTTCGGGGCCAGCTCTTCGATGAAGACGGAGTAGGTGCCCGCCGCTCTCGGATCGAAGCTCCGAACCCGCAGGAAGTACGTGCCGGTCTCGGTGGCGGAGAAGTCCACCCTCGAGGCCAGCCCCCCGTCGGGACCGTCGTCGTTTTCGCGCAGCGGCCGCGGGTTGGCGGTACCCGGGCCCAGAAGCGCGAGCACCGAGTCCTGCAGCGTTCCGAGGGCCGTGCGGAACACGTAGTCTTTGCCGGCCTCGAGCTGTACCCGAAGGAAGTCCACGTCGCCCGGGACCTCGAGGCTGCCCGTGACCGGCGTCGTGGACGACACGGCGGGCGCAGAGAGAGTCGCAAAGTTAGGCAGATCGTCGACCAGCGGAGGCGCCGGCCGCACGCGGATGGAGTAGAGCCCGCGGGCTCGGGGATCGAACAGCCGGACGCTGGCGAAGTAGTCCCCTGGAGCCGTGGCCACAAACGTGGCGCTAGCCAGCCGTACGCCCGGCCTCGGGTCGTCGACGGTCGCGATCCGACGGCCGTCGGCAGCGAAGATCGAGAGCACCGTGTCTTCGGAGCTGTCCGGAGGCCCCGTGTCGACCTGCACGGTCGTGTTTGGCGCGGGGACGCCGAAACGGAAGAAATCGACGTCGCCCCCGCGCTCGATGGCCGCGTCCAGGCTGCCCCGGAAATCGACGGTGTCGCCGGGCTTGACGGCCGCGATCGTATCGGGATGATCGTCGCCGGCGTCGAAGCGCTCGACGAAGGCGGCGGCTCGCTCGTTGCCCAGGCGGTCCGTGTAGAAGCCGCCCAGGGCATACAGCGCCCCGTCGACGTTCACCAGCGCAAGCTCGGCTCGCGCGGCCAGCATCGGCGGCGCAGGTTCCCAGCGATTGCCGAAGGGATCGTAGCGCTCCACCACGTTACTGACGGCCAGGCCGATCGATCCGCCGGCAGCGTAGACCCTGCCGCGAAGCGCCGCGGCAGCGTGGCCTGCGGTCGAGGTCGGCTTGCGTGCAGCCGTGCCCAGAGCCGCGTCCCATCGGCCCAGCGCGGTAATGGCCCCGTTGGCGGCGCCGCTGCCAGGAGTGAAGATCTCCACGCGGTCCTGGTTGGACCCGTTGACCGTTTCGCCGCCGATCACGTAGAGCCTGCCGTTGAGCGCCGTCAGGGCGGGCCGACGCGCCAGCAAGAGCGGCGTCTCGGCCGTCCAACCTCGCTGCGGATCGAGGGGATCGAACCTCTCGGCGAAGCTGGTGGCCGCGGTTGTTTGACCGGTGCTCGAGACGCCGCCGGCCGCGTAGATCTTCCCGTCCAGGACGGCCGCCGCCAGGTGACGGCGAGGCAGCAGATCGGGCGGCCCCGACGACCAAGACTGCGAGACCGTATCGAAGACTTCGACGATGCTCGTGTCCGCAGGTGCACCCAATTGGACGGTCTTTCCGCCGATCACGAAGATCCGAGTCCCGACCACGACGGCCGTCGGACCGATTCGCGGAGTAGGCATCGGCGGGCCCGACGTCCAGGCCCCGATCGGACCGCCAAGCGGATCGAAGATTTCGACAGTCGAGAGGGCCTGCAGCGGCCCGCCGCGCGAGCCGCCGAACGTGTAGAGCTTCCCTCTGACGGCGACAGCCGCAAAGGCACGCCGCGGCGTCGGGATGTCGGCCACGCGGCTCCAGAATCCCTGCGCGTCCACGGTCGAGATCGCAGACGGCGCCACCACCGTGATGCGTACGGCGGCCGTGCTCACGCCCCCCTTGCCGTCGGCAACGCTCAACTCGAAGGCGCGGAGACCGGTCGTCGTCGGAGTGAATCGCGCCGCCGGCGTTCGTGAGTCCAAAAGCTGCACCTCCGTGCCTGCGAGTTGGCGCCAGGCATACGCGATCGGGTCTCCGTCCGGGTCACGGCTGCCAAAACCGTTGAGCACGACCTCCGTCGTCACGGCTACCGTCCGATCGTTGCCTGCCTGCGCCACGGGCGGCCGGTTGCCGCCGCCCACGATCACCTGGATCCGAGCGCTGCCCACTCCGCTTCGGCTGTCGTGCACGGTCAGGTCCAAGACGTAGACGCCCACCACCAAAGGAGTGAAGTGCACCAGCGAGGCCAGCTCGCCCGTCAACGGTGCCTGGGCCGGCGCCGACACCAGGGCCCACTGATAGGCAGTGATGCGGTCCCCCGGGTCGGGATCGAAGCTGCGGCCGCCGTCCAGGGCGACGGGAACGCCGAGCGGCGCGTTCGTGAGATCTTGCCCCGGCACCGGAATCGGCGGCGAGTTGGACGCCACGACCGTGACCGTCACGTCGTCGCTGGCCGTTAGGCCCGGCGGGTCCGTGACCACCAAGCGGAAGACATACCTGCCGACCTGGGTCGGCGTGAACGCCAACCGCGGAAAGCTGACCGGCGGCGTCCCCGAGACGCCCAGCGTGCTCAACTGCCGCCAGCGGAACCCGAGGGGCTGGTTCTCCGGATCGCTGCTGTTGCCGCCATTGAGCACCACCAGCGTGTTCACCGGCGCCGTCGTGTCCGGCCCCGCATCGGCCGTGGGCGGTTGGTTGACGGCGCGCATCGTTACGTCGATCGTAGCGCGGCTCGTGGCGAAGTGGTCATCCGTGACCGCCAGCTCGAATGTGTAGACGCCCGCAACCGTCGCGCGCACGGCCAGTCTCGCGTTGTTGTTCCCCAGTTGCGACGGAGTGGACGGACCGCTCAAGAAGGTCCACGCATACGTCAGGGGATCGCCGTCCGGATCGCCGCTGCCGGTGCCGTCCAGGATCACCGTCGTTCCCACGTCGCCCGTCGTCACGTTGCCCGGATTGGCGGAAGGCGGCCGGTTGAAAGGGTCCACCGTGACCCGCGCCGTCGAGGACGCCGAAAGCCCGCGCTGATCGTCTACCAAAAGCGAGAACAGGTAGATACCCGCGGTGGTGGGCACGAATCGCGCCGTACTCGAGTTCGGTGTGCTCAAAGGAACCGAGGGCCCGGCTGTCTGCGTCCAGCGGTAGAGCAGCGTGTCACCCGCATCGGGGTCGAAGCTGCGACCTCCGTCGAGTACCACCCGATCGAGCGAGGCTACATTGCGCAATCGCAACCGGATCGGACCGCCGGCGTCCGATACCGGTTGGTGGTTCGTGGTGATGACCACCGTCGCCGGCGCCATCGCGGAAAGCGAACCGTCGTCGGTCACGGTGAGAAGGAACCGGTACGTGGTCGAGGTCGTGCTGACCGAGATGGAGGCCACCGCCGAGGTGGAGTTGTTGACGGCCACCGAGGGGCCGCTCTGTTGCGACCAGCCGTAGGTGATGGGATCTCCCTCCGGATCGCCGCTCTGGCGGCCATCGAGCGAGAACGTGCCGCCCGTGCCCGCCTGCAACGGTCTTGTTATGGCGATCGGCCGCTGGTTAGGCTGGATCGTGACCGTGGTGAACGCGGTCGCCGTGGCACGGGCGGGGTCCGTCAGCAGCAGCTGGAATCGATACGGACCGCTGGTTGTCGTGGAGAAGAAGGCGACGGAAGAAGTGGCGCCGGTGAAGGTGCCCGAGGTCTTCCCGTCGGGCCGAGTCCACAGGTAGACGAACGCCGGGCCGTCCGGGTCGCTGGATCGGCTGCCATCGAGTCGGGCGGTCTGGCGCCGAAGGGCGGAGATGGCGGGCGGCACGAGAGCGATTGGGGGCCTGTTGGGTTGCGGGCCGTAGACGAATTTCTCGACCGTGTCCGTAGCCAGCGCGGTGGGGTTGACGCCACCCAGAATGAGAGCATCGACACCGTTCATCCTGACGGCCCGCTGCTCCGACCGCGGCGTCGACAGGACGGGCCCAATCGACGTAAACGCCTGGGTCTTGGGATCGAAGACCTCCAGCGACTGAAGCCGTGTGCCGGAGGCTGCCACGCCGCCCGCGATCAGCATCTGGCCCGTGGGAAGAAGCGTCACGGAGGCCCTGTTGCGATGCGCCGCGCCCGAGATGGGAGTCCAGACATCCCGCGCCGGGTCGTAGATCTCCGTCTCCGCGCCCCCCGCGCCCGAAGGCAGCCCGCCCGTGACGAAGACGGTCCCGTCCTGCAACAGATGCGCGACGTGCCCCTCTCGCGGCTGGTTCAGCGAAGCGGCGTTCTTGAAGAGCTGGAGCCGGGGATCGAAGAGGCTGCAGGCCGAGGTGGTAGTCGCGGCGTGTCCTCCCGTCACGAGTACGCGCCCGTCGTTCAGGAGGGTCGTCGTATGAAGTCGCAGCGCCAGCGGCAGTTGTGCAGAGCCGAGCGAGACGGTGTCCGGACCGGGGCTGAAGTACTCGTAGCTGCGGGTGGCGCTCTCGGCCCCCCCAACCGACGTAAGCCCTCCCAGCGAGAGCACGCGCCCGTCGCCCAGCAGAGTAGTCGTATGTTCCGTTCGGGGAAGCCGCAACTTGGCCGGGGTCACGTTCCCGGGGCGAGTGAACGTGTCCAGGACGGACGAGTAAGTCAGTATGTCGTCGGCAATGGGCTCGCTGAGGGCTCCCGCCCGGCGCCCGCCGCCAATGAAAACGCGCCCGTCGCGCATCTGCACCAGGCGCAAGTCGATCAAGCCGACGGGCATGTCATTGGTCGTGCGAACCCACGAGCCATTAGTGGTGGCGAGCGTCTCGGCCGTCGCCAGACCGACCCCAGCAGC
>JACQFU010000022.1 GCA_016199905.1 Candidatus Wallbacteria bacterium | reverse complement strand
GCGGCAAAGGCGGCAAGGATCGCTACGGCGTCTTCGGCGAGGGCGCCCGCAAGGCGCTGGAGCAATACGTGCGAGTGGCGCCGCCCGAGCCGCGCGGACCGCTGTTCCGCAACCTGCGCGGCGGCCGGCTGGGCGTGCGCGGCGTGCGCCATACGCTGCGGCAGCGGCTGCTGGAGCAAGGGGCTCCTCGCGGCTTCAGCCCGCATTCTCTACGCCACTCTTTCGCCACGCACCTGCTGGACGGCGGGGCCGACCTGCGCTCCGTGCAGGAGCTGTTGGGCCATCGCGGCCTGGCCACGACTCAGCTCTATACCCACGTCAGCCGCCAGCGGCTGCGCGAGGCCTACGACCAAGCCCATCCCCATGCCCGCAGGCGGGCGTCCGGGCCGTCGCGTACCAGTAGCGCGCCAGCCCTCACGTCGGGGGAGTCCTCGCGCGAGCGCTCGGCCCCCCCCGACGCCCCCCATGCCCGCAAGCGGGCGTCCGGCAAGTAATCCTCCAAAAGCATCTTTTGAGTCTAGAACCATGAACCAGATCTGGCACAACCTGAAGGAATCTCTGTCGACGATGAACCTCGCGCAGCGAGGCGCGCTGGGCGCCGTCGCCCTGCTCACGTTGGGGATGATCGGCTGGCTGCTCGCCGGCGCCACGCAGCAGGGCTTCAAGATCATCGCCCGCGACCTGCCGGACCCCTCCTCCGCCTCCGCGCTCACCGAGCGACTCAAGGCTGCCGGGATCGACGCCCGCGTCACGGGCGACGGCCGCACGGTGGAGGTGCCCGATCGCCAGTTTGCCGCCGCAGCCCGCGCCGCCAGCGAACGCGACGCGATGCCCAAGCGCCACACGGGCATGATCCTCGAGATCGCCAAGAAGAACTCGATGCTGCTCTCCACGGAAGAGCGGCGGCTGGTCAGCCTCCGCGCGCTCGAGGCCCGCGTCGAGGACAACCTCGAGACCTACGACCAGGTGCGCACGGCCTGCGTCAACCTCTCGATGCCGCACGACACCGGCTTTGCCCAGGAGCGCGGAGCCGTCAAGGCGGCAATCATCTTGACCCTCAAGCCCGAGGCCCAGGCGACGCGGGACTTCCTGCGGACGATGCGCGCGGCAGTCAGCCACGCCGTCGACGGCCTCTTGCCGGAGAACATCTCGATCTCCGACTCTCGCGGCAACGATCTGACCAAGCTCATCGAGGACAGCGAGTCCGGCAGCTCGGATTTCGAGCTGGCTGCCCGCCAGGTCTACGAGCGCGAACTGACGCAGAAGGTGATCGCGCAGCTGCGCCCGCTTTTCGGCGAAGAGAACCTCTGCGTCTCGGTGACGATGCCCGTCTCGAACTCCGGCTCTCGCGGGGCGTCGCGACGCCGCGAATCGGCGCGCCGCCCGGGCGCCGGCGTCCAGCTCGCCAGCTACTCGCAGGGCCAGGAGCCGATGGCGTCACCGGCTCCTTCCACTCCTGTTGCCGCGGAACCGGAGCGCCCCGAGCGGCTCTCGGTCTCGGTGCTCGTCAACTCCAACGGGTTCGTCAACGGGCTTCTCCCCGACTCGCTCAAGCGCACCGCCGAGCAGCTCGCGATGGCCGCGGTGGGCTTCAACTCGGCCCGCAACGACGTCATCTCGGTGGTGGGCGCGCCGTTCCGTCAGCAGCTTCCGGCGCTGGTGCCCTCCCGCGCTTCGCTCCAGGCCGTCGGCGACCTCCTGGCGCCGCACGCGGCGTGGGTCTGGGGCGGCACCACGGTGGTGATGGTGCTGGCGCTCCTGGGTGTGCTGATCTACCAGTTCCCCCACTATCGCAAGGAGGACCTGGCGTCCGACGGCGCCGGCGCCACGGAGCTGCAGGAGGAGTACACCGAGCACGCGGTCCTGCTGGGTCTCTCGGCGCAGGAGATCGAGCATCTGCTCGACGGCGACGCCCGGCGCGACCTGGCAATGGTGCTCGCCTCGGCGCGTCAGCCGTTGCGCGATTTCATGATGGCCAAGGTGCCCAGCGACCAGCGCGAGATCCTCTCGGCCCAGGTCTGCTGCACCGGGGCCTGCTCGGACCCGGAGGTACGGCGGGCCAAGGAACGTCTGTTCGATAGGTTGCACGCTCGAGACTGACCCACACGAGATCGGTTGGCCGAACACACAAGACAAAAAGAGGTAGGAGCCCCCGCGACGGGGCAGCCGGGAAGGGACTCTATCCGCGGTGCCGGCGCAGGACGCCGCCGCGAAGAGGAAAGCGGACCCATGTTGAGAGCAGAGATCAAACGGATTGAAGAGCTGACGATCGTGGCCGTGGGCGGCCTCGAAACTCCCGACGAGGAGAGCTTCGACGACATCCTCGCCCAGGCGTACCGGCAACTGGAGGTCTCGCGGCGCAGGGCCGAGACGATCCTCGTCAACGCCCGCCTGGAGGCCGCCGAGCACTGCCACAAGGCCCGCCTGGAGGGAGCCCGCATCGTCGAGGCCGCCCAGGCGCAGTCTGTCGCCCTGGCCGCCGACCGGCGCCGGGAGCTCGAGGACGAGGCCCGTCGCAAGGGCTACGAGGAAGGGCTTGCGCTGGCGGCCGCGGAGAGCCGCGGGGCCCTGGCCATCGCGTGCTGGCCGTCGCCGAGAAGGTCCTCGCCATCGAGCAAGAGGAGTTCCGCGACGTCCTCGGCTGCGCCATTCACAAGGTCCTTCAGGACGCCGCCGAGGCCCACGATGTCACGCTGGTCGTCAACCCCGCGGACTACGACGCCGTCATCGGCTACCTCTCCGAGCAGGACGCCGCCTGCGATCGCATCGCCGGCGTCGCTCCGACGGCGGCCGTGCCCCAGGGCTCCTGCAGGTTCCGAAGTTCCCAGTTCAACCTGGACCTGTCTCTCTCCAAGCGCTTCGAGCAGGTCCGCGAACACCTCCGGCAGCAGTGGGAGCTTGCCTCGCCGCTGACGCAGGAGTAACGGCCATGCGAGCATCTCGATGGAGTCGGGGGCGAACCGCCGCCACGGCCGGGTCCGGGGAACCGGGCGAGCTCCTCCGCGTCAACTGGACGGCCCTGGCCTCGTCGCTCCGCAGCTGTAGGCTGGATCGATCCCTGGGCCGGGTCGACGAGGTGGTCGGCTCGCTGGTGAAGGCGATCGGTCCCAAGGTCCGAATAGGCGAGATGTGCGAGCTGCTCCCCAACGACGGACGGCCGGGAGTCTCCGTACGGGCGGAGGTCGTGGCGTTCCGCGATGGCAAGGCCCTGTTGATGCCCTATGGCGACCTGCGGGGCCTCGGACCTGGCGCACTCGTTGCACCCACCGGGTCTCTTCACTCCGTGAAGGCCGGGGAGAGGTTGCTGGGCCGGGTCATCGGGGGGCTTGGCGAGCCGCTCGACGGAAAGGGCGAGATCGCCTTCGACTGCCAGTACCCACTCTACGCGCCGCCTCCCGATCCGCTCTCCCGCACGCCCATCGATACCGTGCTTCCGCTGGGCGTGCGCGCTCTCGACGGACTCTTGACCTGCGGTCGCGGCCAGCGCATCGGCATCTTCAGCGGCAGCGGCGTCGGGAAGTCCACGCTCCTCGGAATGATCGCCCGCAACACGGCCGCCGACGTCAACGTGATCGCCCTCATCGGCGAGCGCGGTTGCGAGGTCCGCAAGTTCATCGATCAGAACCTGGGCCCCAAGGGGCTGGAGCGATCGGTCGTGGTAGTGGTCCCCAGCGCTGCGCCCGCGATGCTGCGCACCAGAGCGGCGTTCAAGGCGATGGCCATCGCCGAGTACTTCCGCGACCGCGGAGGACACGTGCTTCTGATGATGGACTCCCTGACGCGTTTCGCCTGGGCACTGCGCGAGGTCGGGCTTGCGGCCGGGGAGGCGGCCACGGCGCGGGGTTTCACGCCGTCGGTATTCTCCGTGCTGCCTCAGCTCTTGGAGCGCAGCGGCACGGCCGCGGCCGGGAGCATCACCGGGCTCTTCACGGTGCTGGTCGAGGGCGACGACTTCAACGAGCCGGTGTCCGACACGGTCCGCGGACTGCTCGATGGTCACGTCGTGCTTTCGCGAACGCTGGCTCAGAAGGGTTGGTTCCCCGCCATCGACGTGCCGGCGTCGGTGAGCCGGCTGATGCAGGACGTCGTGCCGGGCCACCAGCAACGCCGCGCCAACTGCTTGCGTTCGATGCTCACGGCCCACGCGGAGGTGGAGGACCTGGTCAATATGGGCGAATACCGGCAGGGCGCCAATCCCGACGCCGATCTGGCCATGGCGCGTCAGGAGGAGCTGCGAGGGTTTCTCCAGCAGGACGTGAGCGAGTCGGCGCCCTACGAGCAGACCTGCTCTCAACTCGATCGAGTGACGCGCTAGCCCGATGAAACAGCGAACGCTCGAGGTGCTGGCTCGGGTGCAAGCCGTGCGCGAGGCGGCGGCGCGCAGGCGGCTGAACGCGGCGGCCGCTGCGACGGAGGCGTCTCGGACGGAGGCGGCGCGTTTGGCCGAGGAAGAAAAACAGGTGCGGCGACAGTACGAACCGGGGGCGGCCGGTGTGGACCCGTGGTTGGAACATCACGCCAGCCGTTACGCGGACGTGTTGCGCGTTCGGGAACGGGCGGCGGCCGAGATGCTGGAGAAGCTCGAGGCCGAGCGCGAGGCCGCGCGCCTGAGAATCGAGAAGCTCCTGGTGAAGGCCGACGCGATCGAGCGCAAGCGGCGCGAGCAGGGGCGGGGGTAGGGCCGCGAGCAGCCAGATGTTCCCCGTCCGGATCGCCGTCGCCGCCTGCAACTCCTCCGAAGAGGAGGAGATCCTGCGGCGAGAGGTGGAGCGGGTGGCGCCGGGGCGGACGGCCCTCTCGTTCAGCCGGAGCAAGCACGAGCTGTTCTCGATCCTGCCCGCGGCGGAGGTGTTTTTCGGGGAGAAGGTGACGGCCCGGTTGCTGGCCGCGGCGCCGGCGCTTCGCTGGGTCCACGTGAACGTCGCGGGAGTGGAACGGTCGATGACGCCGGAGCTGGCGGCGAGCCCCGTGGTCCTGACGAATTCGCGCGCGATGCACAGGACCTACATCGCCGAGCACGTGCTGGGGCTGATGCTCGCGTTCGCAAAGCGGCTCGAGGTGGCGATCCGGCGGCAATCGGAACGAGTCTGGGCTCAGCTCGAGATCGTGGCGACAAACTTCAGCCTGGCGGGCCGCGTGTGCGGGGTCCTGGGGCTGGGCGGGATCGGGATGGAGGTGGCCCGGCTGGCGCACGCGTTCGGGATGCGGTGCGTGGGCACCCGGCGCCGAGTGGACCCGAAGGAGCCTTTGCCTCCGTATCTGGAGCGCGTGCTGGGAGAGGAAGGCACCGACGAGGTCGTGGCGGCGGCGGACTTCCTCGTGATCTGCTTGCCGCTGACGGACCGGACGCGGCGCTTGCTGAGCCGCGAGCGGATCGGGCGGATGAAGGCCGGCGCCTACGTCATCAACATCGCGCGCGGGGCCATCGCCGACGAGACGGCGCTGCTGGAAGCGCTTGCGGAGGGACGTCTTGCCGGCGCCGGGCTCGACGTCACCGAGGTCGAACCGCTGCCCGCCGATTCGGCGCTCTGGGGAATGGAGCGCGTCATCCTGACTCCGCACGTGTCCGGAAACTATCCCGACTACGCCGTCGATGCGGCGAGGCTGTTCGCCGAGAACCTGCGCCGCTACCTTGCCGCGGAGCCTCTTCTGAACGTGGTGGACAAGCGCGAGGGGTACTAGCGGGAAACCTACGGCCCGCGTTTGGTGCCGAATCCGCCGCCTCCGGGGGTTTCGATGCGGAGCCGCTCGCCTTTCTTCCAGGGCCTCGAGGTCTTTCCGGGAAGCACGGTCCAGCGGCCGTCGCTCCACAGCGAGTCCTGACCGGGCTGGCCGTCGGCTCCGCCCTGCAGGCCGTAGGGCGC
>JACQFU010000391.1 GCA_016199905.1 Candidatus Wallbacteria bacterium | reverse complement strand
CGCCCCCGCGACGCCCGTCGCGGAGTCCCTGGTCGAGCCTCTCGATTCTCGGGCGTGATTCTGGTCTTTCTCGAAGCTACTCAATCACCACCGGGCCGCAATACTGCCGCAACAATGCGGGGCGATAGTTCTCTCAGGACGCGGGGCGAAATCGATCGACAAGCCAGCCGCGCTCAGAATCGGGAGGTTCGACATGCTCTCCGGACGAAGCAAGTGGATGTTGGGTGGCAGCCTGGCCATAGTCCTCGGGCTGGGAACGGTCACGGCGATGGCGTCGAATGTAGTCAAGGGTGCGCCAGCCAAGATGGTACGCGAGCTGGGTCAGAGGATCGCCGCGAAGGCGGGGCTCCAAGGCGACAAGGCCGTACGCTTCATGAAGGTCTGGGACAACGCCGCCGACGAGCGCAAGGAGAAGCGCCAAGAGCTGGTGTCCTCGATGAAGGAGCTGGCCGCCGAGTTCAAGGCGGGCAAGAAGGATCGCGAATTGACTCGCGCCCTCGACCGCGTGCAGGCGGCGTTCCTGGCTCTCGTGGACGGCCATGGAAAGACCATCGACTCGCTGCGGGCGACCATGTCCCCTCAGGAGCAAGCGCGCGTCGTGCTCGCCTCCAAGGGCCACAAGATCCTGGGGCTGCCGGGAATGAAGCAGGCCGTGCCAGCTCTCATCGGGCACATTCGGACTGAATTCCTGAATTCGGTCCCGGACCTGAGCCCCGAGGCCCGCACGAAGCTGGAGGCCATCGGCGAGAATCAGGGCCAGCAGCGCGCCAAGCTCCTGGAACAGCGTCTCGAGACGATCAAGAAACTCGAGGCTGCCGGCGCCGAAAGCAAGGAAGCTGCAGCGCTCGTGGAACAGATCGCTGCTAACGGCGCCGCGCTTCGCGAGACCGTCGCCGAGCAAATCTCCGAGGTTCGCAAGAGCGTGTCCGACGGCGAGCTGGCTCGCGTCCTGGTCACGCTGGGCGAGAAGCTCAAGGAGATGCGTGGCAAGGCCCGGGCCTGGCACGAGGAGGCCGGGCAGGACTAAGGTGAGAAAGCTCACTCGAGGGTTTCGCCCTCGTCGGGAGCGACGCTAGAGAGTCGGGAAGTGGGCCAAACAAGTGAACCACGAAACCAGCAAGGACACGAAGACGGAAGCGGAGAGAAGCCTGATAGGAAAAGACTCTTCGTGTCTCGCTCCGTGTCTTTGCCGGCGTCGTGGTTCAGCACTTCGTCGTTACGTATCGATGCGCCTTCCCGCTCTCCTGCATCGCTCCCCGCCCCGCCCCAGCAGGTGGACTCCATGCCAAATCCCCGAATCCTGATCGTCGAAGACGACCGCAGCATCAGCGATCTGCTGGAGCAGAGTCTGCGCGAGCAAGGATACCGGGTCGACGTAGCCCGGGACGGCGAAAGTGGGTTGACGCTGTTTCGAGAGCATGGACCCGACTTGGTGCTGCTCGACCTGAAGCTTCCGGGCATCGACGGCTACGAGGTCTGCCGGCGAATTCGGGCGACGGCTCAGACGCCGGTGCTGATGTTGACGGCCCGCGACGAAGAGGTCGACAAGGTGGTCGGTCTCGAACTGATCGAGAGTCTGGAGATCGATCTGGATTGTCGCACAGTCGCACGTCAAGGCATCGGCGTGGAGCTGACGACGACAGAGTTCGATCTGTTGGCAACGCTCGCATCTCATCCGGGCCAGGTCTTCAGCCGCAAGCAGCTGCTGGAACGCGTGTGGGGCTATCACTTCGAAGGCTACGAGCGGACTGTCGACAGCCACGTCACACGACTGCGCAAGAAAGTCGAGGCCGAGCCCGATAGGCCGGAGCTGATCCTCACGGTGCGCGGAGTGGGGTACAAATTCAAGCGACGTGAGACCGGCCCGGCGCGGACCGGCGAATCCCCGGCGCCGACCGTCCGGGGCTCCTCCTGAGGCCGCTCCGGGTGAAACGAAGCCTGTACTGGAAACTGGTGAGGACCCTGATGGCGGTCCTTCTGTTCTCCACGGTCCTCAATGCGATTTTCGTGGCCGTGACAGCCAAGGGCGTGGCGCGTCACACGCAGGAAGCAACGCTGGGGCGCTACGCTCGCTACATCAGCCGCATCTTGGGCTATGCGCTATCGACGGGCGCGCGGCAACGCCATCTTCCCGATTTGCTTCGCGCAGCCGCAGCCGAATTTCCGCAGGTGCAAATAGTCTACGTCCCCTCGGAGGGCGAACCGATTCACACGCCCGAAGGCGAGCAGGCCTTGGTCGAGGCAGCGCAAGGTGGCGGAGTCGGCCTCGTGCCTCTGGGCCGATGGCCCAGGAAAGCTGCCGTGGCGCCGGTCTGGGTGCGAGGTAAGCCCGCCGGCACGGTGGGCGTCGCCGTAGACCCGCGGCAGACGGTGGGCATGGTCGCCATAATCGGTTGGACCGGCATTTTGATGTTTCCGCTGCTCTTCGTTTTCTCTGCGGTGTTGGGGCTGCTGGCCTTGCGGCACCTGCGCCGGCGGCTGGCACCGGTAAATGCTGTACTAGTCCGCATCCGATCGGGCGATCTATCGGCGCGCCTTCCCCACCAAGAGGCCGATGAAGTGGGGCAGGTGTTCCTGGCCTTCAACGAGATGGTCGAACGCGTACAGGGCACCGTCAATCGACTTGCTGAGGTGGACCGACGTCGGCGCGACTTCCTGGGCGAGGTGGCGCACGAGCTCAAGACTCCGCTGGCCGCGGTGGAGGGAAGCCTCGAGGCGATGATGATGCAGGAGGCCCCGGACCAGAGGCACCTGGCCAGAGCGTACTCCGAGGCCGTGCGCATTCGCGGACTGGTAGCCGATCTGCTGGAGAGTGCCCGCATGGAGGAACCGCGCTACTCGCTGGCGATGTCTCCGGTGAGCCTGCAACGCCTCCTGACGCGGGTCCTGGAGCGTTACGCCCTGGTCTTCGAACGCCGGGAGATCCGGGTGCGGACGCATTTTTCACCGGAGCCGATCGTGCTTGCTCTCGACGAACGCAGAATGGAGCAGGTGATGGGGAACCTTCTCCAGAACACCCTGGATCACACGGGGGCGGGTTGCATGCTGGACATTTCGGCTCGCGGCGAGGAAGCCCGCGTTGTCGTGGAGTTCCGCGACGACGGAGAAGGTATCTCCCCGGAGCGATTGGCTCAGGTGCGAGAGGGCGTCTGTGGCTCGAAGGGCAGCGGTGTCGGACTGATGATCGTGCGCAAGCTGGTGGAACTGCACCGAGGCGCGCTCCTGGTCGAGAGCGAACCCTCGCGCGGAACCGCCATCACCATCTCGCTTCCCTGCGCTGCGTCCCCGCCGGAGCCAAAAGCCCCGTCAGGTCCGATGAATCCTTAGGATTCTGCATCAGGGACATCCTGTCCCGCGGAAACCTGCGGGAGAATCAGTGACCCGCGCTCGCTCCCATGCGCGTCCGGAAGTACTCCTCCGGCGCCAGTTCCTGGCCCGCAGCGACCAGCTTCGAGTAGGACGGTGGAATGTAGGAGCAGAAGGGTTCAGCCTCCATCAGCTTCTGAGTCAGGGCGAAGGTCCGGGCTCGCGAACCGCCGCAGACGTTTCGATACTCGCAGTGCCCGCACTTGCCGAGCAGATGGTCGTAGTCGCGCAACTGCTGGAAGAGCGGGTCCTCGCGGTAGGTCGTCACGAGCGAGCGGTAACGGACGTTCCCAGCGGACATTGGCAGGAACCCGGACGGGTAGATGTCACCCGTGTGAGAGACGAACACCAGCCCGTTGCCATCGTTGACGGCCTTGGGCGCTCGCGAGATGCCATCTCCGTCGCTGTCGGCCAGCATCTGCTCGCGCACGACCCCCGGGGGACATTTGCCTGCAGACGAGGCCGCGCGGGACTCCTCCAGGCGGCGTTGCATCACGTAACGCCGGTAGTGAGGTGCCGCCGTCGACTTGATGTCGAAGTGGACGTACTTCGACCATGCGTACATCTTTGCGAAGACGCGCTCGAAGTCTTCGGCCGTGACCTCGTCCTCGGGTTTGCCACGGCCGATCGGAACCAGGAAGAAGATGGACCAGAGCGAGATGTCCAGACCGGAAACCAGGTCGCAGATTTCGTCGAGGTCGTCAATGGTGCGCCGGGTGATGGTCGTGT
>JACQFU010000021.1 GCA_016199905.1 Candidatus Wallbacteria bacterium | reverse complement strand
GGACCGAGCCGGGCAAGCACTGGTGGGAACACCGTTACGACGTCAGCTACCGGCAGTCGCCGCTGCTGGAAGAGGGGTACTTCGTCGACACCTTCGAGGTCGCCTCCACCTGGGAGCATCTTCCGACTCTTTACAGGAACGTGCGCCAGACGCTCGCGGGCAAAGTCGTCGTGATGGCCCATTTCTCCCACGCCTATGTCGAGGGGTGCAGCATCTACTTCACTTTCGCCGGCAAGGGCAGCGACGAGACGGCCACGGAGGCGCTCTACGAGGAGGTCTGGCGCCTGGCGATGGAGACGGCACTGGCCTCGGGAGCCACGCTCTCGCATCACCACGGGGTCGGCATGAGCAAGGCCGCGTTCATGGGCCGGCAGCTGGGAGTGGGCCTCGAGATGCTGAAGAAGATCAAGAAGGCCCTCGACCCCAACGACATTCTCAACCCGGGAAAACTCGGGGTGTCGGAATGAAGCAAAGGCTGACAGTGCTGCCGCAGTACGGCCACGAAACGGCCACCTGCACGTTCTGTCCGAAGATGTGCCGGTTTACCTGTCCGGTCGACCGAGTCGACGGAAGCGAGGCGTCGAGCCCCTGGGGAAAAATGACGATGCTGCGCCACCTGCAAACCGGCCAGTTGTCGCTCGATCAGGGCGTCCTCGCGACTGCCTACCGCTGCACGGGCTGCATGGCCTGCAAGCAGGCGTGCCTCCACGGGCAGGAGCTTCCGCCGATCTTCGAGACTGTGCGCGCGCTCGGGGCGGCCCGGGGGATCGCCCATCCCAGGCTCTACGAAAAGGACGAGGCGATGCGTCGCTGGGGCAATCCGGTGGGCCAACAGCTCTCCGAAGCGCTGGCCAAACACGTGCCGCCGAGCCGATTCCTGCGCCCGGCGCCCGTGCTGGTCTTCTTCGGCTGCACGACCGTGAAACGGTTTCCCCGCGTGCTCGAAGAGACCGTTCAAGTGCTGGAGGCGGCTGGGCTGGATTTCGCCGTTGCGGGACCGGAAAAGCTCTGCTCGGGGTTGCCCAGCCTGAGCTACGGCTTTCCCGATCGCTTCCGGGAAGTGGCCCTGCGCAACATCGCCACTTTCCGCAACCACGCGCGCATCGTGAGCGACTGTCCGGGCGCCGTTTCGACGTTCGTCCGCAAGTACCCGGAGCTGGGACTGCCCGAGCACTGCAAGCCGGAGCACCTGACCGTGTTGCTGCTCGAGTTGCTGCGAGCCGGCCGGCTCTCGCCGCGCGTTGGCCGCGTGAGGCGCGCGTTCTATCACGACGCCTGTCATCTGGGCCGTTACCTGGGCGTCTACAATCAACCCCGTGAGCTGCTCGAACGCGTGCTGGGCCAGCGTGCCGAGGAGTTCGCGTTCAGTCGGGAGCTGGGACTCTGCAGCGGCGCCGGTGGCGGGTTGCCGCTGACGAATCCGCAGATTGCCGCAGGGGTCGCGAAGCTGCCGGTGGAGGAGGTGCGCGCACGCGGAGGCGATCTTCTCGTGAGCGCCTGCCCTTCGTCGCGCCGCCAGTTCCAGCACGCGGACCCGACGCTCGAAGTGGTCGACCCGGTATCGCTGCTCGCCGCGGCGCTGTGAGCGCCTCTGCGCGCACTGGAGGGGAGGCCACGCCAATCGATGCTCCGGGACCATGCGTGAATAGGTAGTCGTGCAGATTTGAGACGGTCCCAAATCTCTCGGTTTCCAATCTCCAATCTCACATCTCCCCCTCTTCGCCTCCCTCGCCCTCCACCTTGCTAGACTGCCCCGTGCCCGACTTCGTTCGCAGAGCGCTGGTGCCCTCGGTGCCGGTGCTCGTTTTTCTCGTCTGCTTACTGTTCGTTCTTTCCACGGGGCCGGCTTGGATGTTCGGCGACGGGGACACGGGGTGGCATCTGGCCACTGGCCGGCTGATCGCCTCTTCGGGGCACGTCCCGACCCAGGACTCGTTCTCCTGGACGGCCCGCGGGACCCCGTGGGTCGCGTTCGAGTGGCTCACGGACCTGGCCTACTACGGGCTGTACCAGTGGTGCGGATACCTGGGACCGCTCGTGTTCGACGCGGCGTCGATCGCGCTGGCCTACGCGTTCATCGCGCAGGCGGCCCTGGACGCGGGTTGCGAGCTGATATCGACGCTGCTGGTGACGGGCTGGGCGTTCTACCTCTCCTCGATCCACTGGTTCGTGCGCCCGCACGTGCGAACCTGGCTGTTCTTGGCGCTCTGGTACTGGCTGCTGATGCGCCACCGGCGAGAGAGAGATCGGCTGGTGTGGCTGGTCCCGGCGTCGATGCCGATCTGGGTCAACTTGCACGGCGGCTGGCCCACCGGTCTGATGCTGCTCGTGCTCTTCGCAGCTGCCCACCTGGACAGCGGAAGCGGCGAATCTGCCGGGAGAGCTTGGCCGGCCAGGCGCTGGGCATTGCTGATCCTGGCCACGCTTGCGGCGAGCCTCGTGAATCCGTATGGCCCCCGGCTTCACGCGGAGATCCTGCAACAAGTCAACGCGACCGCGGTCCAGAACATCACCCAGGAGTGGCAGTCGCCCGACTTCCGGGGGAACGCTCGCGCTTTCCGGCCTTTTCTGCTGGGAGTGCTGGCCAGCATGCCGTTCCTGCCCGTGCCGCTTCAACCGCTGGGCTGGTTCCTGCTGCTGCTGAGCCTTCACATGGTGTTCGAGTCGATCCGGCATCTGACGGTGTTCCTCATCTGGATGACCCCGATAGCTCTTTTGGGTATAAAAGGAGCCCTGGAGCGGTTCTCCGGGCTGGTCCCTCGCGCCGGGGCCTGGTTGGCGCGTTTGCTCGAGCTGGAGCGGCGGGCGGGCTCCCGGCTGCGCGGGGTCTCGGGGGCCATCTGGCCCATCGCTGCGTTGGCGCTGGCGGTTGCGGGAGCGTTTCCGCCGTCGCTGCGATCGGGGCCCGCAGGCTTTCCCGCGGACCGGTTTCCCGAGGCGGCCGCGGAGTATCTGAAGGTCCATCCGCCTCAGGGACGGATGGTGAACTAGTACGGTTGGGGCGGATATCTCATCTGGAAGCTGCCGCAAGACTTCCCGGTGTTCATCGACGGCCGCAATATCATGTATGGCCGCAAGCTCACCGAGACCTCCCTCACGCTGCAGTACGTGGCCCCGGGGTGGGAGCGGCTCCTGAAGGAGTACCGGATCGGCTGGGCGCTGTATCCCACCGATGCGCCGATCGTCGCGGCGCTGAAGCGCATCGGATGGAAGCCCGTCTACAGCGATTCGACGGCGACTGTGCTCGTGCGGCCGTAACAGGTTGCCTGACGGCCTTCTGCGACGATTCGCGCACTTGCGCCGGGGGAGGGGTGGGGGCTATCCTCGGCTGGTCATGCGTGTCGCGTTGGGAGCGGATCACGGTGGCTTCGCCCTCAAGGAGGCGCTGAAGCAGTATATCGTCAAGGAGCTCGGTCACGAGGTGAAGGACTTCGGGGTCGACAATCCGGCGCCGGTCGATTATCCGGACCTGGCGCTGCTGGTGGCGCAGTCGGTAGCGCGCGGCGAGTGCACCGTCGGCATCATGATCGACGGGGCCGGCATCGGCAGCGCGATGGTTGCCAACAAGGTCCCCGGCGTGCGGGCTGCCAACGGCTACGACCTCTACTCGGTCAACAACAGCCGCGAGCACAACGACGCCAACGTCCTCACGCTCGGCGGGCAGACCCTGGGTCCCGGGCACGCCAAGGTGCTGGTCAAGAAGTGGCTCGAGACGCCCTTCGGCGGCGGGCGGCATCAGAAGCGCGTCGACAAGATCGTCGCCATCGAGCGCTCCTTCGTCGGAGGAGGGCGCTAACGTGTTCATAGGCCGCGTCATCGGAAATGTCGTCGTGACGGCCAAGGACGAGGGGTTGCAAGGGTTCCCTTTGCTGCTGCTGCAGCCTCTGGACCACCGCGGAAAGGCCAAGGGCCAGCCCATCGTCGTGCTCGATCGCGTCGGCGTGGGGCCCGGGGAGACCGTCCTGCTCGAGAGCAGCCGCGAGGCCAGCTTCAAGCTGCGCAACGCTCTGGTGCCGACGGACTGCTCGATCGTCGGGAAAGTCGACTCGATGCACGTGGAAGGTTAGAGGCCTTCCCGGACCTCCGCGCCTGCCCCGGCGAGCAGTACGCCCGAGCAGGCAGGGACCGGGAGCGAGGCGACGGTTGCCCTACGGGGAGCTTTAGAACCTGTAGGCCACGCTCAGGATCGGCTCGCGGTAGCCGCGGCTGTTCACATGCCGCATGCCAAACGTGCCGGCCCAGTTCGCGCGGCTGTAGCGCGCGCCCACGTTCACGTACCAGTCCTCCGAGCCGATGAAGTTGATTCCGCTCTCCCAGTTCATCTCGCCAATCAGGCGCAGGTTCCTGCTCGGCTCGTAGTCGATGCCGAATCCAAGGTCGATCCAGTCGCTGGCGCCCTTGCCGACCTGCACGACCTTCACGCCGGCCGGCGGGTCCTGAACGAACGAGCCGTTGTCGGCCCGTGTCGAGTCGACGATCTGGAAGACGGGGAAGCCGTTGCGAGAGTGGCCGGGGCCGAATCCGCGGCGCCACCTCCCGTCTCCCACGATGAATCCGGGGGCGCTCGTCGTGGCCCCGCTGGGCG
>JACQFU010000397.1 GCA_016199905.1 Candidatus Wallbacteria bacterium | reverse complement strand
CCCCGAATGCGAACCAGCTCGGCCGAATTGAGGGTGACCGTGGAAAACGAGGTGCCGGCCGCCGTCGCCTCCGGCGGACAGGACGTCGTGCTCTCTCGGGCGGGTCTGGGAGCAGAAATTCCAACGACTCTTCAGATCGTCCTGGATGGGACAGGCTCCAGCGATCCGAACGGCGATCCGCTGACCTACGCCTGGACGGTGCTGGACGCCCCCGACCGCGCTCCCGGCGACGGGGACGCCACGGCGCTCGTGTCCTTCGACTCCCGCGTCTCGGCGAAACCCGTGATCACCTTCTCCCCGGCCCTGCGGGCTGGAACCGGTTCGCCGTTGGCCGCGGCCGGCTGGTATCGGTTCCGGCTCAGCGTCTCCGATGCCGGCCTGACCACGTCGGAGACCCTGGAACTGCGGGCAGTGGACCCGCTGAACTTGCTGCCCGTCGCCGACGCCGGCCTGGACCGGTACGTCGAAGTCACGCCGCGATCCGGCGGCGGCATCGAGGCTTCGGTCCCGGATCCGCTCGCTCCGGCGGCAAACAGCCTGCGGCCCTTCGTCCGTCTCGACGGCCGAGAGAGTGCCGATCCGGCCGAGCGCGCCATCACCTATGCGTGGGCCGTGGCAACGCGACCTGCCGGGTCCTCCCTGGCCGACGTGAGCGGCGCCACCTCCGCCTTCCCGACCTTCGTCCCCGACAAGCTCGGGCTCTATATTTTCCAGCTCGTTGTGAACAACGGGCTTTATCGCAGCCGACCCGACTACGTGAACATCCGGGTTACGCGCCGGCCGCCCACGGCGGACGCTTTCGCCATCGATCGGACGACCTCCCAGCGGTCGTCGGTGTTCGACCCGGTGCTGCGGGTTCCCCTGGGACGACGGATTGCCCTGGACGGTTCACGCTCTCTTGCCGCCTCCCCGGCCGACCAGGGCACGCTGGCCTTCGTGTGGCGCCAGACCGGCGGTCCTCGGGTTACTCTGGAGCCGACCGCCCTCCGCTCTATCGTTACCTTCTCGCCGGTGGAACCCGGGCGGGTCACCTTCCGCCTGGACGTTTCCGATCGGTATGGCTCCAGCGACTCTACGGAGCTCGCGGTGGACGTGCTGCCCGAGCCGACCGCGTCTGTCCGGGTCCCGGAGTTGCGCATCGTCTCTCGAGCCGAAACCAGCTCCAGCGTGGGCCAGGACTTCGGCGAGGGTGTGGCGTTGAACCTGATCTCCCTGCGAGTCCAGACGCCGACGCGCGTCTTCCTCACGGGCACCCTCACCTCACTCGCCAAGGCGGGAGAGCGCTTCGACTACGTCTGGAAGCAACTCCAGGGCCCCCCGGTGCTGCTCACCAACTCCGGCGAAGTGCTGACTTCCGCTCGTGAGAGCCGGACTTCCTTTCGCCCAAGCACTTCCCGGGTCCATGTCTTCGAGCTGCGCGTCTTTCCACTCGACCCGCGGGGGAGGCGCACGGCCCTGTTTGCCTCACGGTTCATCCGGATCGTGGTGGACACACCGACGGCTCGGGTTCCCGAGGCCCGGGCGGTGGCGGGCAGCCTGCGCCTGCCCACGGAGGGCTCACTTTCCCGGCGGACCATCGAGCTCGATGCCACCAGGGCCGTCGGGCCGGCCCCTGGCTCCGGTTCCAAGCTGAGCTACACCTGGCGCCAGATCTCCGGCCCCAGAGGCTCCATCGACGCTCCCTTTGCCGTCCGGACCACCTTCACGGCCCCCGAGGTGGCCGGCGAGACCGGGACACGCCTCTACGTCATCGAGCTGACCGTCGACTCGACCCCGCCCGGCGACCGCAGCGAGCCGGTCTATCTTCAACTGACCCAGGAGCCGGCAACACCGGTCACGACGGGCACCTCTCAGCCCGCCAACGTGAGCTTTGGCGGCGGCGGTGGCGGCAGCGGTTGCGCGCTGGCACCCGCGGGCACCTCCGATGCCGGTGCCTGTGTGCCGCTATTCGCGTTGTCGACAATGTTCTTTCGGAATCGGCGTCGCCGGCTCTGGCAGCGATGCTCGTCAGTGAGCGGCAGCGGGCCGGCTACAGGCTCGAGTTCGAAGCCTGCTCGATGAGCAAGAGAGGAAGGAACATGGTTTCCGGCGTGGGACGGGTCTCGGCGGCTCCAAGAATCGGAGCGATGGTCTCGAAACCGTAGCGAGCGTAGAAGGCAACTGCGTGCGGTTTGGCGTCCACGAGAACACCGACACATCCGAAGTCGCGGGACATCTGGAGG
The DNA here is from genome assembly GCA_016199905.1 of Candidatus Wallbacteria bacterium. Lineage (GTDB taxonomy): Bacteria > Muiribacteriota > UBA6191 > JACPRK01 > JACPRK01 > JACPRK01. The sequence continues at coordinate 539 of JACQFU010000397.1, read as the reverse complement.
GCCAGCGTGAACGTGAACCGGAGCAGAGCCTTTCCCAGACCTCTGCTTCGTGCCGATTCGTCGACAGCCAGACGCGCCAGCCGCAGCACCGGGAGCGAGTATCTCGGCAGCTTGCGGCGAAGGGGCTCGCGAATGCTTTCGGCTTCCACCTGACCAGCCGCGACGGTCACGTATCCAAGAATTCGCCCGGTATCCACGGCGACGTAGGTCGTGCCCAGGTGATGACGAAACTGGTTCTGGCCGGCGAATCTCGAAAAGAACCGTTCCAGGTCTGGGTCGCCCGACCGAAAGGTGTCACGGACGTCGGACGCAGAGAGCGGCCTAATCTCCATCGTCGCTCATCAGCGCTCGAAGCTCCCGACTCGGCAGGCCCGGCGAGAAAAGACGATCGGCCAGTTCCTCGAACCCCTGGCGGCTCAAGAGGATGCGTGGCGGGATCACGACGTCCGAAGGAAGTTCGGCAAGCGCCGCCAGGTGGTGGCGTAGAGCAGTCTCGATGAGATGCCCCTTTTTGATGCCCGTCTTGCGGACGTGCGTCT
>JACQFU010000404.1 GCA_016199905.1 Candidatus Wallbacteria bacterium | reverse complement strand
TCCGAGAGCAGCCGCTTGGCCAGCGGCAGACTCTGGATGTCCAGGTCTCCCGCGAGCTTCAGGACCGTCACAGGCCCCTGGTCGGTTCGGAGGACCACCAGCGGCTTTGGGGCGGATGTCCGCTCGGCCATGACTTCAAAACCTCCGTGCTAGGGCGCGTCCTCGGCGCCCGTCAGCTTGCGCAGCTTGGTCCGTAGGGTCTTGGGATCGATCCGCAAAATTCGCGCGGCTCGCAATTTGTTGCCGCCGGTGGCGTCCAGGACCCGCTTGATGTACTGGCCCTCCGCTTCCTCCAGGGAAACCAGTGCGCCTTCCTGAAGGGCCGGTTGCTGCCCGGAGGCCTGCGGCAAGCTCATGAAATCGGGTTCGAAAGCGTCGCCCTTCTCGTCGAAGCCAAGGACCACCATTCGCTCGACCCAGTTCTTCAGCTGGCGAATGTTCCCCGGCCATCCATAGCTCATCGCGTGGGCCAGGGTCTCCTTCGGCAAGGAGAGCTTGGGCTTCTTGTACTTGCGAGTGAAATCGTCGAGAAACCGGTCGATCAGCAGCGGGATGTCCTCGCGACGTTCCCGCAGCGGCGGCAGGTAGACCTCGATAACGTTCAACCGGTAGTACAGATCTTCCCGGAAGTTGCCCTTGCGGATCTCCTCCTGGAGGTTCCTGTTGGTGGCCGCCACGAGCCGCACGTCGACTTGCAAGGTCTCCTTGCCGCCGATGCGCTCGAAGGTTTGCTCCTGGATGACGCGCAGCAACTTCGTCTGCGTCGCCAGGCTGATATCGCCGATCTCGTCGAGGAACACGGTGCCCGTGTTGGCCATCTCGAACTTTCCGATCTGCCGCTTGTAGGCGCCGGTGAAGCTGCCGCGCTCGTGGCCGAACAGCTCGCTCTCCAACAGCGTCTCGGGCAAGGCCGTGCAGTTGATCTTTACGAAAGGGCTGGCGTGGCGGTGGCTCTGCTGGAACAGCGCCTGGGCAACCAGTTCCTTGCCTGTGCCGCTCTCACCCGTGATCAGCACCGTGACGTCGCTCGGAGCGATGCGCCGCACGATCTCCCGGATGCGCTCGATGTGCAGCGAGTTGCCGGCCATTTGGGGCTGGTCGACATATTGGCGCAGTTCCTCGCTCAGACGCCGGTTTTCGGAGACCAGGCTCAGCTTTTCGGCGGCACGTTCGAGAATCAGCCCCAACTCGTCCATTTCGAACGGCTTGGACAGGTAGTCGAACGCCCCCTGTTTCATCGCGGTGACGGCGATCTTCTCGGTGCCGAACGCCGTCATGAGAATCATCAGGACTTCCGGAAACTGTTCGCGGATCTTCCCAAGCAGCTCCAGCCCGTTCATGCCGGGCATGGACATGTCGCTGACGACGATCTCCACGCTGTCGGCGCGGATCCGCTCGAGCGCGTGGGCCGGTCCGTTTTCGACGATGACATGGAACCCGCGAACCTGCAGCGCTGCTTCCAGCGTTTCCAGGAACAGGGCGTCGTCGTCGACGAGCAGAACCGGCTTTTGATAGGCGGGCACGGGCATGGGGACCGCGGATTATACCATGGAAGTGGTCCAGGTTTCTTCCGAATCGGCCCGGCCGCGGGCGACTATTGCCCTTCGAGCTGCTGGCGCAGAGCTTCCGCCTGGCGATGCGCTTCCTTGTAGTCCCGGATCGCTGCCTGGACCGGATCGCTGGCCGCTCCGGCGGTATCGCTGGCCCGACCGCGCAGCGCCTCGACCAGCCGCTCGTAGGCCGAGCGTCGCGCCTGCTCGGCTTCGTCGAGCTTCGCCTTCAGGCCGGCGGTGTCGCCGGGCGCTGCGGGTTGCAGGCTGGCTCGATTGTCCTGGGAGACGTCGATGCCGGCGCGCATGGGCTCGCCTATGGCGCTGACGGGCGCGGCTCCGGCCGCCGCAGCCGTCGCGCCGAACCCGCCAAGGTTCTGCATGTTGTTCGTCCCGAAGGGCGCCGCGCCGCCCGTGTAGAAGTTGCTCATTCCGTTGTAGTAGGCTCCGGAATAAGGTGCGGGCGCGAAGAGGGGGCGAACCAGCGAACCCGGGGTCCTCAAGACAATCTTCATGCGATCGAAGAACCCGAGCGGCTTCGCGATGGTATGCCCGCTGGCGGTGGCACCCGACCCCGCCTTCGACTTGGCGTAGAAGTGGTGCACCAGCAGTCCGCCCGCGATCAGGGCCGCCGGGATATAGAACCAAGGCTGGGTCACGATCGAGGTCGCGCCCGACAGGCCTGTGGACAGCATTCGCCCGACCCCGGCAAACAGGCTCTGCGCCCCGGTCGCCAGCGACGACGCCAGCGACGAGACCCCGGACATCATCCCGCCTGCGGCCCGGCCGATGGACGTGGCAAACCCGGTTCCCGCGCCACCTAGTGTGCCCACGGCGCTGGCAGGCCCCAACATCGCCTTGAGCCCGAAGAGGGCAGCCGCCCCAAGCGCCGTTCCGAACACGACGGTCTTCACCCCGACCTGCGCCTGGGCCGTGCCCAGCCCCTGGAACGGACTCAGCAACAACAGGGTCAACGCCAGGTACAAAGCCAGTCCTCGGCTGTGGTGCATCGTGGCTGTCATGGGAACACGCTCCTCATCGAAAACCTGGAAAAAGCACTGCGGGTGCGGAAAGTGCCGGCGCCGCCGGAAAAGATGCAGAAGTATAAGAACGCACCCCCGGATCGTCAATCCGGTATCCGGAGACGGGAGCGCCGCCGGAAACGTCTATCCGCGGGCCGCCCCTACTCGATACCGGCCAGGTGCAGCAGCTGTTCGGACATCCAAAAGAAAGCGACGCCGGCGAAGACCACGAGAGCCCAGCGCACCCCGCGCTCCTGGTTCACGATCGGAATCAGTTCGCTGGCCGCGACATAGATCGCCACCCCCGCCGAAGTGGCCAGGCATAGCCCCACCGCCAGCTTCATCCAGACCAGCGTTGCCACGACGCCCATCAGCGTCGCCACGCCGATCGCCAAAGAGCTGGCCAGCGCCGTCAGGGCGCTGCGCCCGTGCGACTGCATCACCGAACCGATCGTGAACCCCTCGGGGATCTTGTGCAGGATCACCGAGACGAACACCAGCACTCCCAGCGAAGGCTTCACGAGGAACGCGCTGCCGATGCTGACCCCGTCGAAGAACGTGTGAATCAGCAGACCAAAGAGCACCGTGTTCTCGGCTCCGTGATGCCCCAGCTCATCGGGATGCGTCTCTTCTCCGTAGTGGAAGTGCGGCACGATCGAGTGCTCGAAGAAGTGGACCAACAGATACCCCAGCAGCCAGAACAACGGCGCCGACTCCGAGAGCTTCAGGCTCTGCGGGATCATCTCCAGAAACGCCGCGGCCAGCATGAATCCGGCTCCCAGGGCCATGAAAGTGTTGAGGTAAAGATGGTCGAGCTTGCTGCGAAAGGCGACGAGAAAGCCTCCCACGAGGTTTCCGACGGCCGAGAGCAGTCCGAAGAGCAGCGGATACCAGGCATCTCTCATGCGCGATGCACCTTTTCCCCTGGGGCCGGGCCCCTATCGAGCGAGCCGTCTGCGGCAAGCAACCGCAACCCGTTCACGATCACCGCAAGCGCGCTTCCCTCGTGGAAGAGCACGGCCCCGGAGAGCGACAGGCTGCCGGCAAGCGACAGCCCGATCATCGCCAACACGGCTCCCACGCTGAGCGCCATGTTCTGACGGATAACCCTCGCCGTGCGCCGTGCCAGCTCCACCACCCGAGGAATCGACCTCAAGTCCGTCCCCATCACCACGATGTCGGCCGTCTCCGTCGCCACGGCGTTCCCGGCTGCCCCCAGGGCGATCCCGACAGCCGCCTGGGCCATGGCAGGAGCGTCGTTCACCCCATCGCCGACCATCGCGACCGGCCCATGCTGGCCGGTCAGCTCCTCGATCGCCCTCAACTTCCCGGCAGGCAGAAGCCCGGCTCGCACGTCCCGGATGCCGACCTTTTCGGCCATGCTCCGGGCCGCCAACTCCAGATCGCCCGTCAGCATCACCACCGGGTTCAGCGCCAAACGCCTGAGCTGCGTCACCGCCTCGAACGCTTGCTCGCGAAGCCGATCGGACATCGCCGCCAGCCCCAGCAAGCGCCCTTCGCATCCGATTCCCACCACCGCTCCGCCACCCTTGGATATGCGAGTGAATTCGTCTTTAAACTCCTCGATGGAGTAACCGCGCTCGGCCAGAAAACTCGCCCGGCCCAACGCATAGCTACGCCCTTCGTGCTGCGCCTCGAGCCCTGCGCCTGCCACAGCGCTGACCTGCTGCGGGGCCGTGGCGGGAACGCCGTGGTCGCGGGCGTACTCGGCGAGCGCCCGTGCAACCGGGTGATCCGAGCCGGCAGCGGCGAGACCCGCCGCCACGAGCACCTCTCGAGGCTCATGACCCGGCAGGCTCGCCAGCTCGGTGACGCTGAACTGCCCGGTGGTGAGCGTGCCGGTCTTATCGAAAGCGATCGCGCGGCATTGGCCGAGGACTTCGAGGTGCACACCACCCTTGACGATGACGCCCATCCGGGCCGCGCCCGCCAGCGCGGAGGCGATGGCCACGGGCGTGGCGATGACCAGCGCGCAGGGGCACGCCACGACCAGAAGCGTCAGCGCTCTCAGGAACCAGGCCGCCCGGTTGCCGGCCGCGAACAGGCCGGCGATTGTCAACAGCGCCGCTGCCGCCAGCACGACCGGAGAATAGATACGGCCGAACCGCTCGCTGAAGGTCTGGCTCGGCGCCTTGCGGCTCTGGGCCACCCGGACCATCTCCAGTACCTGGCTCAGGGTATCGCGGCCGTGGGGCCGAACCACCTCCGCCTCGAGCATCCCCTCGCCGTTGAGCGAGCCCGAGAGTAGCTCGTCGCCGGGGCCCTTCGGGATCGAGCCCGATTCGCCGGTCAGGGAGGATTGGTCGACGTGGCTTTGCCCCCTGAGAATTCGCAGGTCGACGGGAACCCGGTCCCAGGGACGCAGGCGCACGACGTCGCCCGGGGCCAGCTCGTGCAAATCGACCCGGACCTCGAAGGTGGGCTCTGAGTCGAGGCGCGCCGGATCGCGTTGGAGTCTCAGCGCTTCATGCGGCACCAGGCCGATCAACTCTCGCAAGGCGTGCCTGTTCTTCTGAAGGGCAAGCCCCTCGAGGATGTTTCCCAGCCCGTACAAGAAGACGACCATCCCCCCCTCGTGAAGATGGCCGAGCGCGGCCGCCCCCAGCGCCGCGAGCCCCATCAACAGGTTGGTGTCGATCGCTTTCAGCCGGAGCCCCGCCAGGCCGTTTCGAAAGAACAGCCATCCCCCGGCCACGATGGCGGCCCCACACAAAGCGTTGGCTGCTCCAGGCGGCAGGGGCAGCACGGCCGCCGCGGCGAGCAGCGCCCCTGAAGCCACCGTCGAAGCCAGCCTGTGGCTCTGCACCGTGTCGGCAGATTCCCCCTCCGTGATGGCGTCGTAGCCCAGCTCTCGGATGCGGCCCAGGATCTGCTCCGGTCCGGCGCGGCCGGTCTCGTACTCGACCCGCATCTGCGACGTGGCGAAGCTGACCGAACACCAGACCACGCCGTCGAGCTGTCCGACGCCGTCTTCCAGCTTGGTGGCGCAGTCCATGCAGTCCAGCCCCGTCAGCGTCAGGGCGTCGTGACGGAAGCGGCGGGCCAGCTCGACCCCGACGTCGCGAGCGCTCCGCTCCACGGCGTCCATGCCTGTCACGTCGGGGTCGAAAACCAGCCGAAGTTGGGCTCGCGGCCGATCGACACTCGCCTCGACGATTCCACGGACCCCCAGCAGCGATTGCTCCACGCGTTCCAAGCATCGTTCGCAATCGACTCCCTCCGCGAAGAGCAAACCGATGTCGAGATGGCGAGTGTGCACGATTCCACGACCCGGAGCTATGTTAGTGTAAAGCTAGCCATCGTTCCATCGCTGCCGTCGTCCGGAGGCCCTCGATGCTCGCCGCATTCATCCAGACAGCCGTCGCCGTTTTCCTTCTGGTAGAAGGCATTCTCTGCGTGCAGAGCCATCCGGGGGCAGCTCGCCTGCTGGGCGCCGTGCGGCGCTGCCTGGCCCCACTCCTGGGCCCCGAGTACGAGATCCCCGACCTGACCATCGGGATCTTCGTGCTCGTCTTGGCGGCGTTCGCTATGGTGAACGCCTTCATGATTTACGCCGCCCTGTTCGGCTTCTGGGTGGTTTAGCGCCTAGAGGTTCAGCTCCATGCCCTCGTAGGCAGCCACGGTGCCGGCGAACTGGGCGCGCGCTTGAGCTTCGATGGAGTCCAGCTCGTCGTCGCTGCGTTCCGGATCATGGTGGAACAGCACGAGTTGCTTCACTCCGGCGCGCTTGGCGACTTTCACGCCGTCGAGCCAGGTGCTGTGACCCCAGCCTTTCTTGCTCGGGTACTCCTCCGGCGTGTACTGCGCGTCGAAAATGAGCACGTCGGCGCCCTGCGCGATCTTCACCAGCCGCCTGTCGAACTCCGGACCGCCGGGCTCGTTGTCGGTGGCGTACACGATCGACTTGCCCTTGTAGTCGACCCTGTAGCTGAAGACGCCGTTGGGGTGGAAGAGTCGCTCGAAAGTGACGTGAATGGGGTCGTTGGAGATTTCGGGGTTCAGGTCGATCGTCAGCGACTCGCCTTCCTGCAAGTTGTGGAACCGCAGCGTGGACGGAAGCTGTCTGAGCATCACCGGGAAGTTCGGATGCTGCATTTGGCCGTCGAGGCACTCCTCCAAACTGGCGCTGAAGGTCTTGCCTCCATAGAGCTGGAACGCATTGCCCGGCATGAAAACGGGCGTGAAGAAGGGGAAGCCCTGGATGTGGTCCCAATGGGTGTGGGAGATGAAGATGGAGACCGCGATCGGCTTCTTGCCCCTCTTGATGAGGTCGAGCCCGAGCTTGCGGATGCCCGTGCCGCTGTCGAACACGAGGACCTCGTCCTCGATGGAGACCTCGACGCAAGAGGTGTTGCCTCCGTAGCGGCTCGTTTCGGGTCCCGGGGCCGGGATCGAGCCGCGTACTCCCCAGAACTTTACGTGCATGCGTTCGTCAACTCCATGATCTCCCGCGTGGATAGCCCCAGTCCTGGCAAGTGACCCTGCACCCTCCCGATCGGCTGAACTCTTTATAATCCATAATCTTCCGGACCGTCAATGAATCGAGACCGAACCGCATGGGCGTACAGGTATCCATGACGGAGATCGGCCGCGCTCCCCGTACCCTTGAGCATTTTCGCGGGAACGCCGCTTCCCTGGCGGAGTCTCACCTCTCGGAGCCGGTGAGCGCCGGCTCTGGTATACTTTCTTCGATGGGGAGACGAGGTTGCGACGCATGAATCGAGCGCTCTGCCAGGTCTGCGGGGAGTCCGTCGAGAACGACCGTGTCTGTTGTGCCCGGTGCCACGCGCCCCACCACAAGGACTGCTGGGAGTTCAACGCCGGCTGCAGCATCTTCGCTTGCGGCGGCAAGGACGCCCGCCCCCCGACGACCGCCTCCGAGCCTGCCGGCGAGGTCGTCTTCATCGGCGAGCAGCACGGCTCCGAGTCCGATCCGGCCCCTCCCAGAGTCGCAGGTCCCTGGCTGCGGGCGATTCTCGATCCGCGCGTGATCTGCGCGGGCCTCACGACCGCCATTTTCGTCGCGCGCGCTCTGGTGGAGCCCTCGCCCACCTTCCAGCTCGCACGCGTTCGCGCCGTCAGGCCTTCCTACCGCTCCGCCACGGCTCGACCCACACCGTACCTGCTGCCCGACCTCGCACCCATCGGCATCGCCCAGATCGTCGAGGCCCAACCCGAGCTCGAACTGCCTCGCGGCGAACTGGTCTACCTCCTCGGTAAGTCGCCCGTCATCTCGGCCCAGCCCGGCTTCAACATCCACATCACCCACTACCTGGCCGTCACCGAAGCCGGAAGGCTTGTGAGCACGCTGCGCTCCTCGGCTTTCGAAATCGTGGCCGGTCCGCAAGACTCCCGCAACGCCTCCGTCGCCGTGCGCGCTCTGCGTGAAGCGGCAGTCGCCAAGCGGCCGGGCTTCGTGATCCTCGTCGACCCTGCCTCCCAGGGAAGCGTGCTCGCGCCAGGCACCATCGTTCGCGTGGAACGCGTGGAGTCCGGACCCGACGGCCCAATCACCTACGCCGGTCGAGCCAACGTCGGAGCAGTCCGCGTCCCCGCCGCGTCGTGCCGGCCTGTACTAGCCGCCACCCTGGCCAAAGAGGCCCTGGAGCAGCTCTGAGCCGCCGGACCCTTCCGCTGTGAACACGGGTGAGCCCGCAGGGCGAGCGTCTTCTTGCGCATCCGACCCCTGGAAGGATGCAAAGGCAAGAAGGCCGGACGATCCCTCGCTGTCCGTCGTCGTCGTCCATCACCGCGGCCGAGAGATGCTGCGGGAGTGTCTGGCGTCCCTGGCCGCCCAAAGCTTCGCGGACTTCGAGGTGGTCCTGGTCGCCAATGGAGTCGAGCCGCCGGAACTGACGGAGGAGATCTTCCCGCCCGGTCTGCGCAGCCGGCTCGTCAGCCTCTCCTCCAACGCCGGATTCGCGGGGGGCGCCAACGCCGGCATCCGCGTCGCCCGCAGCCCTTTGATCGCGCTGTTGAACGACGATGCTGTGGCCGATCCGGCCTGGGCGGCCGAGCTGGTCGGCACGGCGGGCATCGACGGCTGGGCCGACTCCTTTGCCAGCCGCGTCCTGCGAGCGCCCGACGGCCGCATCGTCGATTCTGCCGGCGACCTATTTTCCTGGTTCGGCGAGGGGTTTAGCCGCGGCGCCGGGCTGCCCGACGGGCCCGCTTTCGACAGCGACGGCGAGGTCTTCGGCGCCAGCGCCTGCGCCGCGCTCTACCGCCGCGAGTTCTTCGCCCGGGTCGGCCTTTTCGACGAAAGCTTTTTTCACTCCTACGAAGACGTGGATCTGTCCGTGCGGGCTCGGCTGGTCGGGCTCGCCTGCGTCTACGTGGCCGGCGCCCGGGTCGTCCACCGCGGCGCGGCGACGCGCCGTGCCGGCTCCTGCTCCTCCGTCTTCCACCAGGCCCGCAACGTGGAGTTTGTCTTTTGGTGCAACTTGCCGGCCGCCGTCCTGCTTCGCGCCCTGCCCTGGCATCTGGCTCGAGGGTTCTGGGGCCTGCTGGTCCACGCCGCTCGAGCCCAGCTCGGCCCGTACGTTTTGGGCAAGCTCGACCTGCTGCGTCACATGACGCGGATCCTGCGTTTGCGAAGCCGGCGGCTGGCCTCCGCACGCGTCACGGCACGCCGATTCGCGGCGAAGATCGATCCCGACTACCACTGGCGCCGGATGAAAGCCGTTCTCGGACGGCTCGATTGGTAAATCGCGATTCGACTGGACAATCGCCGCCCGGCGAAATAACGAAGATCGCGTGAATACGAGCGGAAAGGACTGGGCAGTGCCCTTCTGCTTGACGGCGTGGCTGCTGGCGCTGCACGCGGGCGCCTCCGACGACCTGACCCGGCAGCGCCAGTTCGAACTGCTCTACAACGCGCCGCTGAGGGACCTCGCGACGCCGACGACACGCTTCGACCCGGACGCCCAGCACCAGCAGTTCGTGCAAGGCAATGTTCTCATCGACGTCCGGACCACGGTGGTGAACGGCCCCGGACGTCGCCGGCGAGTCGTGCAGGGCTCGGCGCGCAACATCGGGAAGGACACGACCCGTCAGGCCGTCCTCGACCTGATGGAGGCACCCGTGCAAGGCAAGACCTCCTCGGGTCAGCCCATCGCCGGCACGTTCGAGACAGTCGCCAGCCAGTTCTTGGGCGATCTCGACCCGGGCCGGGCCACCGTGATTTCGCTGCCGCTGACTCACCCCGACGTGCTGTTGCGGGTCTACCAGATCCGCCTGCGGACCGCTCCCTGAGGGGTGAAGATCCTCGTCCTGCGCCCCGGGGCGATGGGCGATCTGCTGCTGGCGCTGCCCGCGATCCGGACGCTGGCGGCGAGCCATCCCGACAGCGCCGTCGAGGTGGCCGGGAACGCCGCCTTCACGCCGCTGCTCTCGCTCTGCCCGTGGGTAAGCGCGACGCACGATTTCGGCTCGCGGCGGTTCACGTCGCTTTTTACCGACAGCCCGCCGCCGCCTGAGCTGCGCGCTTTTCTGGCCGGGTTCGAGCTCGCGGTGCTCTGGAGGCGCGACCCAGGCGGTGCTGTCGTCGCCCGGCTTCGCGAGTGTGGCGTTCCGCGCACGCTCGGCGGAGAT
>JACQFU010000042.1 GCA_016199905.1 Candidatus Wallbacteria bacterium | reverse complement strand
GGGCCTCCGACCTGCTCCCCGGGCTCGAATCTGCCAGAAGTAGGGACGGCCCGGCGCCAGAGGGGGAATCCCCGGCGGATAGGTGAACTCGTTGGTCTTCACGCTCTCGCGGTCCACGACGGGCTCCATTGTCCCCGTGAGGATCGTGATTTCGTAGCCGTCGGCCCCCGTAACGGGTTTCCAGCGAAAGGTCGGCCGATCCTCCCGGATGCGGGTGTTGCGGGGATAGATCAGGTCGACGAAACCGCGGCGCCGGCCGCGAACGGTTCGCGGCATCTGCACGCGCTTGATCCCTTCCGGCTCCAACTGCGGCGCCGAGAGCACCGCAACCAGGCTGGACAGCTTGGGTGCCGACGGTGCTGCCGCGGCAACCGGCGCTCCTCCGCCCAGAAGTGCGTCGACGGCGGAATCTACGCCGCCCGAGAGGTCCTTCTTCTCCAGGCTCGCAACCGAGATCAAAGTCACGCGCCCGCCGGAAGCGAGCTGGATCCGGTCCTTGCCCACGAGCGTATCCCCGTGGTGAAGCGCCTTGGCCGGTTCGCCCGTCGCCGGTTTCACCATCGCGCTGCCGGCAGGGTTTTCCACCATCGCGACGGGGTCCTGACCGCGGACCGGCAACGCAGCCAAGGTGAAGAGAAGCGCGCAAGCCAGGCCCCCGCGCAGCCTCCCTGCAATCCATCGCTCCATTCTCATCGCCTACTTAGCAATAACCGCACGCCGGCTCGATGGCAACCGCCATCACCAAGACCTTCCGATCAGCACGAACGGCGCCCAGTAGTAAGGATCGGGAAAGGTCTTGCGCAGCTGCTTCTTTGCGGCGGTCAGCGCTGTCCCCGGAGCCGCTCCGGCGAGCATCTGTTTGTAGAACGCCGTCATCGACTGAGAGGTCGCCCGGTCGTCCACCTTCCAGAGCGAGGCGACGAGCGTGCCCGCCCCGGCCTGCGCGAACGATCGGGCCAGGCTCAGCAGCTCGCCGCCTCCGAGCGGCGTGGCCACACCCGGTGTCTCCCGCGGCCGCGCGCTCTCGCACGCCGAGAGCACCACCAGCCATCCGCGTAACAGGCCGCGCAGCCGCGACGCCACGTCCCGCAGCGTCAACGGCCCGCCGGCAAACGTGAGGTTCGAGTCCCAGGCGTTCTCCGCCAGCTGGCCATGCGTCGCCAGGTGCAAGATGCCGGGAGCCGGTGCGAAGGCCTGCAGCGATCGAGTGAGCCAGCCGACGTCGGCGGCGGACTTGGTACCGATCCGCAATTCCCTGCGTCCGGGAGGCAGACACTTCAGGATCTGCTCGACCTCCTCCTCGGCCTTGGGCAGGCTACCATCCGGGTTGGCCGCGGCGAGGAAAGGCGCTGTTTTCGGGGTTGCGGCGGCGCGGTCCAGGCGCACGGCGACGGCTGCATTCAGATACGAAACTTCCATCGAGTCGAGAAGCGGCGCTTCGGCGGAGCCGGTGGTGAGGACCTAGAAAGGGACGCTGTAGAGCGGTCCATCGGGCGCGATCATGACGCGCTTCACGCGCCTGGCCGTTAGCGACGCCAGGATTGGCGCGAGCACGGCATCGCCTAGCTTGCCCGCCTCGACACGCCAGGCCCGATCGGCGGCTGCAGGCGCCGCGCAGATTTTTCCCACGAGGTCCCGGGTCAGCGACCGCACCAGCTCCTCGGGAGTCTTGGCTGAACCCGCCCCCGGAAGCGTAAGCGAGATCGATTCGACGTCGTCTCGCTCGGGGCCGATGAGGAAGGTGACCAGCGCCGGCTGGGGCGCGCGCGTCAAGAACGCGTACTGCACGACCCGAGTCCGAAACGGGTCCGTGTCGCGAGGCAGCAGCGATTGCAGGTGATCGAGCGTGTCTGGCGTGACCACGGCGTTGCGCAGCCCTTCTTGCGCATTGGCTCTCGACAGATGTTCGAAGGCCTGCTGGCGCACCAGGTGCAGCTGCTCGAGTTTCTGGGCGCGACCGGGGTCGTTCTCTCCAAGGGCGGAGAGCGCGGTCTCCAGCGTCTTCCAGCGCTCCTTCAGCGCCCGGTACCCGGCAGCGTACGCGTCGACGGCGGGATCGCCGGTGCCGAACGGGCGGTACAGCTCGCCCTGGCGGACCAGAAGCAGGTTCTTTTCCTGCACCAGCTCGAAAGCTCTCCGAGGCTGTTTCGACGCAAGCAAGATGGAGATCAGCGTGTCGTAGAGCTGCTGGTAGCTGTTCCAGCTCTCCATCACGCCCGTCCCGCCCGGCACAACGGCCAGCAGGTACTGCTTGAGCTGGAAGGCCGCGTCATCGAGATCCCGCACGGCGTCCGTCGTCTTGCCGAGCTGTCCGCGCGACAGTCCGCGCGCGGCCAGGTATCCGAAGGTGTCGATGGTCCCCTCCGCGCCTGCCCGGTCCAGAGCGTCGGAGGCCACGCGTTCGGCATCCAGGGCGCGCCCGCCCTCGAGAAGGAACACCGCCAGCTTGGCCAGCACCGGCGCCCGAAGGATGCCGCCCGGCAGCGAGGCCAGCGCAGCGGTCGTGCTTGCCGTCAGCTGGATGGCGCCTCCAACTGCGCCGCGGGCGTAAGCCAGCTCGGCGCGGCCCTGCGTGAAGTCCAGACGCAGTCTCTCCATCCCGTCTCGAGGGGCCAGCACCGCTGCCAGGTCGTCGGCATCCGAAAAGTGGCAGGGTTGAGGTTTGCCGTCCGCGATCGAGAGCAGGCCGAACGAAGCGCAGAGCGCCGTTTCGGCCTTGTCGAGATCCCCGGGCCCGGACCGCCGGATGAGGCATCGGGCCAACTCGAGGGTCGCCTGCAGCTTCTCCCGCGGTCCCGCGTCCGCGACGGAGGAGGCCAGTTCCAGCTGCCGGACCCCACGGTCGTAGTCTCCGCGCAGCTCGTAGGCCTGAGCGAGCTGCAGGCGCGCGCGCGCCAGCGCCTTGGGCAGGCGAACGTCGGGGCCGCCCGCCAATCCCGCCGCCTCGTCGACCCGCGATTCGAAGGCCTTCAGATCGTGGTCGGCTTCCCAGGACCGCCACCCTTGAAGCAGCAGTGCCTTCGCCCGGTGGGCCACGTCTTCGATGCGCCGAGCATCCGCCAGCACCGACTCCAGCACCCGGCCGGCTTCCTGGAGACCTTCCGTGGTGGCCGCGGCGATCAGCAGCTCGGCCAGGTCGACGCGCGAGTCGAGCTCGCTGCGGTTGAGCGCCTGGAGCTGCCGGTCCAGAGCGCAGACGGCGCGCAACTGGTCGATGGCCTCCGGCAGCCGCCCGGCCTGGCGCAGGCACTCCGCCCGGGCGTGCAGCGCAGCGGCCAGCTCATCGGGTCTGCATCCCCGCTCGGCGGCGGTCACCGATTCGGCGAACCGCCTTTCGGCGCGAGCCGCTTCGCCGGCCTCGCACTCGATGGTGCCGAGCCACATCGCAGCCGGCCCTCCTTCGCCGCTGCGGGTCTGCCGCGCCAGTTCCAGCGACTCTTCGAGCTTCGGTCGCGCTTGGGCCGGCTTGCCGTCCTGGTAGAGGAGCAGTGCCAGTCGCCACAGGATGTAGCCGCGCGACTCCCGGAACGCGTGGGTCGCCGTGTAGTCGGCGGCCTTGGCGTAAGCCTCGAGAGCCTCGGCGCGCCTGGACGGTCCCAGCATCTCCAGGCAGTAGGAGCGGCGCATCAGGCAGTCCTTGACGCGCAGTTCCAAGCCGGCCTTTTCGTAGCTTTGGCGCGCCAGCTCCGCGGACTGAAGGGCGACTTCGTAGTTTCCGACTTCGAACATTCGGCCGCTCTTCTCCCAGTCGGTCTCGGCCTGGGCCGCGGGGTCGGCGCGCAGCTTCAACCGGAGCCAATGGAGCCGGTCGATTCCTTGACTCGCTTTGACGCGCTCGTCGGCCTGCTTCTTGGCCTCTGCGACGTGTCCTTGATCGAGGCGCGAGGCGGCCAGCGCCAAACGCACGCCCTCGGTGCACGCGGGCGACCGGGCAGCCGCCCTCGCGCGGGCCTCCGCCACGACAGTCCGGTAGTAGAAATCCGCCGACACCAGCCTGGCTGCCGAATCGAGCGCCTCCAGAGCCGCATCGAAGTCCCCCTCCTCCAGGCAGACACTGCCCAGGTAGAACGACGCCGGGGCGCTCTTCGGCTGCAGCTTCAAAGCCTGTTCGTAGCGGGCCCGAGCACGGCGGCCGTCGCCTTCGGATGCGCGATTGCGGTAGAGGTCCGCGAGATCCAGGAGCAACCCGGCGCTCGTGGCTAGCGAGGCGGCGGTGGCCAGCCGCGTGATCTGCTGCGAGAGGATCGCGATGCAGCTCGTCGGGCTCTCCGTGCGCGCCGCGTCGTAGAGCGGCGCCGCCTTTGCGAAGTTGCCTGCCAGCTCTTCGGCGCGAGCTCTTGCGTAGCTTCCGCCCTGCGAGTCCGCTCGAAGCGCGGCAGGCAGAAGCAGCAATGCCAGCATCGTTGCCAGCGTCGCCCTCGCGGCCCCGGGACGCCGATCGCGTCTGATTGTGTGCCTCATGTCTTCTTGGCGGAGCATCCTTATATACACCGCAGGTCTCCAATTTCGAGGGCGAGCGAGCCGTTCAAGGTCGATGCGAATTCGTGTAGAGTCTTGCGCACGGCAAATGGGCAGAGGGGCCGGCGGTGGAATCGGCATGTGGTGGAGTCGACTGGAATTCTTGACCGGAAAAGGTGGCGGCGCCGCTGTCGGGCTGCTCGTTTCTCTGCTGGCAGTAGCGCCGGCGGGCGCGCAAATCACGAGGACTGCAGCCGTCCTCGAAACCTTCGCAGGCGGCGGCAGGGACTTGGCCCCGGCGACGGGCACGGCTGCGCGGCACGCCGACTTCAGCCTGGGCGGCGCGCTGGCCGCAGCACCCGACGGGGCCATCCTCGTCACGGTCGGCGAGCAGGTCTACCGCATCGCGTCCTCTTCTCCGGCAACGGACAGCTATGGGGGTCGCCTTCTCGAGTTGGTTGCGGGAACGGCCGGGATTCCGGACTCGCAGACGCCGTGTCCCGCGCCGGCCGATGGGGATCTCGCAGCCCTGTCGTGCCTCGGCAGTACGTACAGTGTCACCGGCGTCGCCTTCGACTCCGGAGGCCGGCTGCTCATCGCCGAGGCCGAGCACAAGCTCCTGTTCCGAGTGTCCGGGAGTCGGCTGACGGCGATCGCAGGCCAGGGTTCCGAGAACACCGCGGAAGGAGTGCCCGCGATCCAGGCGAGCCTGGACGGGCCTCTCGGACTCGCGGCATCCTCCGAGGGCGCCGTCTTCGTCTCGGAGGTGGCGCCCGGATCCCGATATCGCATCCGAGAGATCGACGCGCAGGGGAACATCCGGACCGTTGTGGGCGGCGGCCAGAACTCGCTCTCCGAGAGCATCCTGGCAACCGCGGCGCGCCTGGACTCGGAGCCTCGCTTCGCCGCCACGACCACCGACCTCTACTACACCGACCGGCCATCGGGTTCGGCCGGAGCGCGACTTCGACGCGTGGCAGGCGCGCGCGTCACGACGGTCACAACGCTTCTGGCCGACCCTCTGGGACTCGCGGTCTCTCAGAGGGGCGAAGTTTACATTTCCCTGGGAAAGCCGCTCGCGCCCCGCGATCCGGACGCGTTGGCGCAGAACTACAGAGTCCTTCGCGTGCTGCAGGGCGGACGGCTGCAGGCCGTGGCAGGCGACGGGGAGACCAGGTTCGCCGGAGATGGCTGTTCGCCGTCGCTGGCAGGGTTCAGCGACCCCGGCCCCGGAGCGCTGGCGCTGACCGCCGACGGCACTCTCTACATCTCCGACGGTTCTTCGGGACGCGTGCGTCGTCTGGTGAACCGCGAAGTGCGGCTGGACAAGCCGGATCTGCGAGTAGGGTTGGCTCAGTTCCTGGGGATTGGCCTGGCGCAGTCTCTGGACCTGCGAGGCACACGAGTGACGGTGCATCTGTCGCTGACCGACCCCGAGGGACTGGGCTCTTACGACCTGCAGATCGCCGTCGACCCGTTGCAAGAGGTGGACGAGGCCCGCGAGGCCGACAACGATTTTCCGCAGGACGAGGCGGTTTCGGTCCACGGAGACCTTCGCGCTTCGCTCGGCTACTCGACGGGTCCTTCGAGTCTTCCCGTCGTGAGGTCTGGGGATCTGAGCATCACGGCGACCTTCTCCGAACCGATACAGACCGCGCCGTCGTTTCGATTCGAACCGCGAGATCGCGCCAACCCCGACGGAATCCCCATGACTCGAATCGACGACACGACTTACCGGGCCGTCTACCCCGTAAACTTCGCCGACGGCAGCGCCGTCCTGGACGGCCTGAATCGGGCGCAGCTGCTCAACGCCACAGACCGCGGAGGCGGTTCGCTGCGCTCCATCGCAAACGACTCGATCGTGTTCCGCACGGGCCCGGCCGGACCGGACCTTCGAGTCTCGGCGCTGTCGGCCACCACGTCCGCCCCGACGACCTCCGATCGCATCTCCATCGATCTGGCGGTCGCCAACGACGGCACGATGGAAAGCGGGCCATTCCAGGTCCGTTTGCTCTTGAGCCATGCGTTGACCGAGGTGCTCACCTTCCCTTCCCTGGCTCCTCTGGCGACGGCTGCGCGTCCGATGGCACTGACGATCCCGCCCACCCGGGTGCCTGTGACGTTGACCGTGGTCGCGCAGGCCGATCCGGCCAACGCAGTGCGCGAGGCCTTCGAGACCAACAACGAGCTCCGACAGGACATCCCGATCGTCGCGGGTCCGGCGACGGCGCTGATCGACACGGTGGCCGGCACGGACCGCCAAGCTTCCGCCGGCGACGGGGGCGCCGCGGCCGCGGCCTCGCTCGACTCGCCAACAGACGTGGCCGCCACGGCAGAAGGCAAGCTCTACATCGCCGAGGCCGGCCGCGTTCGAGAGGTCGACCTGGGCACGGGGCTGATCCGCACCTTCGCCGGAGGCCGATCCGGCCGAGGACGGTTCGGAGACGGCGGGCCGGCGGCGCAGGCGAGCCTCTTCAGTCCCACCGGCCTGGCGCTTTCGCCCGGCGGCGATCTGTTCATTGCGGACTCGTTGGACCCGTTGTATGCATCCAATCTCAATGAAGCCGTGCGGAGAGTCGAGGCGAGCTCCGGCGACATCACGTCCACGCCGGGGCTCGACACAGCCCAGGTCCCCTACCGGGTGGCCGCCGGGCCCGCAGGCGAAGTGCTGGCGAGCTTGCAGAGCGCGAACCGCGTGGCCGTGCTGTCTGGAACGGTTCCCGGTCTGCCGGCCGTTGCGGCAAGTCCAAGGGGAGTGCGAATAGACGCGTCGCGGGTCGCCTTTGTCGGCGCGGCGCCCGGGGGGGACCGAACGATCACCGAATTCAATCGTGCGACGCGCACCAGCAGCGTGGTCGCCGGAGGCGGAGTGGGGTTGCCGGCGGACGGGTCGACTGCCACGGACGTGACCTTTCAGGATCTGGACGGACTCGAGATCGATCGCGCGACCGGTTCGCTCTTGATGACGGATGCGTCATCCGGCAAGCTCTGGCGGGTAGACGGAACCGGCGCCACTCGAACCGTGCGACGCATCGCGGGGGCCGGCGACCTGGCAAGTCCAGGCGACGGAGGCCCGGCCCTGGAGGCGCGATTGGCAGGCCCCTCAGGCATCTCGGCCGATCCGGCGCCCGCGCGTGCCGGGGTTCTCTACGTGGCCGAGACGCTCGCCAACCGGGTCCGGCGGATCGTCGATCCTTCCCGGTTGTCGCCCACCGACGATCGTCCCGACCGCGCCCAGGACACCACAGCCGCCGACGCCGTCGCGATCGGCGGCGCCCCGAAGCCGGGCGAGATCTTCCCGGTTCGAGACGTCGACTACTTCGAGCTTCAGGCCACGGCCGGCGAGGCCTACACCGTGGCCGCGACCTCGCCCTCGGGGGCCTCGACGACGAGCTGGCGC
>JACQFU010000041.1 GCA_016199905.1 Candidatus Wallbacteria bacterium | reverse complement strand
ATGGTCTGCGTGTCGAGGTCCACTCTCCGGATTCGGTTGTTTCCCCGATCCGCGACGAGCAGGTTTCCGGCAGAGTCGATGCCCAGGCCACGAGGTGACGAGAGCTGGGCCTGCGAGGCGAGGCCGCCGTCTCCGGAGAAGCCGACGCTTCCCGTTCCCGCATAGCGGCGGAGAGTTCCGTCCGGCTGGAGCACCAGGACCACGTGGTTCGCAGCGTCCGAGATGTAGAGCCGGCCGGAGGAATCCAGGGCCAGGCCGGCGGGGGCTGACAGGTTGGCCGACAGGGCCGGGCCGTCGGTCGGGACTCCTTTCAGTCCGGTGCCGACAACTGTTCGGATGAATCCAGTCCGGTGGTCGACGAGCCGGACGCGATGGTTGCCGTTGTCGGCGATGAAAAGGTCGAGGGCGCGGTCGAGCGCGAGGGCGGCGGGGAACTTGAGCGCCGCCGACGTCGCGGGGCCCGTGTCTCCCGAGTAGCCGGGGGCGCCCGTACCCGCAACGGTCGACAGAAGGCCCGTGGCGGCGTCCACCTTGCGCACTCGATTGTTGTTGCTGTCGGAGAAGTAGAGATCGCCATTTGGAGCGAACACGGGCGACATCGGCTTGTTCAAGGCCGAGCATGTCCGGCTCGAATCTGCTGATCCGTCAACGTGAATCGAGGAGGATTCGGCAGGGCCAGCGCGAGGGGGCGGGCCCAGGAATCCTGCGCGTGCAGGAGGATCGTGTCGCCCGAACGAGTGCTGTCGCCGGCAGAGGCGTCGCCGAAGAGGACGCTGAAGAACCCGGCGCCGTCGGCCATGGCCGTGCGCCGCACGCGAGAGCGTTGGTTGATGACGACCACGCCGGGCAGATCGGAGACCACGCTCCCATCCTGGTGGAGGAGGTGCCCCGAGACGGCCATGAAGCCGGTACTCAGCCCCGCCGTAATCG
Organism: Candidatus Wallbacteria bacterium; assembly: GCA_016199905.1. GTDB lineage: Bacteria > Muiribacteriota > UBA6191 > JACPRK01 > JACPRK01 > JACPRK01. Next base: position 10,531 of record JACQFU010000041.1, on the reverse strand, counting down.
GCGAGACGGACAGCACCCGGTCGAGTCGAGGCGCCGAAGTGCCGCTCCCGAAGAGCTGGCCGTCCGGATCGAGGACCACCGAAATCCTGTGCTGCCCGGCCGGCAGCGGCGGAATCGACGCTGTCGGAAGAGTGACTGTAGCGTTTGGAGGAATCGACACCACATAGCGCTGGCGCGGGATGCCGTCGACCTCGAACTGGGCCGAGACGGCACCGAAGGTCGAGCCGCCGTCGTTGGCGACCGTCGCGGCCAGCACGATGGGAGCCGTGGACGAGGGGACCGAAGGGACGGCCAGCAGTGCGGAGGGTCGCAAGGCAGCGCGGCCGGTCGTGACGATGTTGAACACGTTGTTCAGCGGCTGCGGGAACGTGGTGTCTCGGCTCGTGCGGGCCGAGATGTTGACCACCGTCGGACCATCGAAGACGGTCTGTCCGTCCTGGACCTGGACCGGGTAGACGAAGGTGAAGCGGGTGGTGTTCCGCATCGCCATCGCCGCGCCTCGCACGCTGTTGCCCGAGCCCGGACGCAGGATGTCGATCGTCGGCGTGCCGGCCACGGGCTCCGTGAACCTGGCCGTGAGTTGCAACGGACCCGGGGTTACGAGCAGCGGGTCTTTCGAGAAGGAGAGCAGCACCACCGGTTCGCCCGGGGCCACGACGCGCAGCTTGCTGCCCGTTTTGTTGGCGTTGTTGGTCGAGTCGGACTCGGCGATGGGAGTAACCTTGTTGGCAATGGCGCCGAGGAAGTAGTCGCCCGGCGGGACCGTGGAAGGCACCGTGACGTTGGCGGAGACGAGAACAAAACCGTCCGGGGGAATGGGCGGCGTGCTGATCCTTCCCAGCTCCAGCCGCTGGTTGGTCAGAGCGCCCGTGACGGCATCGATGAAACCCAATCGGAAGATCGTCGTGGTGTTCGCCGCGGGCGCCCGGCCTATGTTGCGCACGGTCACCTTCATTCCGATGGTCTGTCCTGCCTGCACCCCGGCCGGTCCGTTCACGCCGGCCACGACGAGGTCCGGAAGTGCCGGTCCGGCGCTCGCGGCGGCGACGGCGATGGGAGCGTTTGCGGCGGCGACGTTGTTGGCTTCGTTGGATTCGGCGATCGCGTCGGAGTCGTCGGCGATTCCCACGATGTAGTAGCTGCCCGTGGTCACGAAGGAAGGGATCGCCACCTGACCCGAGACCGAGAAGGTGCCGCCCGTTGGAACTGGCGGCGCCACGGGGAAGTGGCCGAGCCCGATGGCGTCGCGCCCGGCGAACGGAGCCGGGGACAGAGCAAATCCGACGGTAAACGGCGAACCGGTGCCAGCGCCCAGGTTTCGCCCGGTCGCGCTGACCGGGAACGGCATGCCCAACCTGGTCGTGGCCGTGGCTCCGGTAGAGAAAAGGACCAGGTCGGGGAGAGCGGCGTCGCCGGCCCCGCCTCCGCCAACGTCGAGCCTCGTTGGTCCCGAGACCGCGTTGTTGGACTTGTCGTTTTCGGGAATCGTGTTGTTTGCATCGGCCACCAGGGTAGGAGCGTAGGTGCCCGGCTGCAGGAACGGCGGGAGCTGGAACGTTCCCGACACGGCGGCCGTCGAGCCCGTGGAGAGCGACGATACGGCGACGCTGCCCGCGCGTAGGCCGCCGGCTCCGGGCTGCGCGGCGATGTTCCGAAGACTGAAAGCTGCGACGAACGGTCCCGCGTCCAACCGGCCGGCGTTGCGGATGTGGCCGCCGAAGCTTGCAGTGCCGCCGGGGCCGGCCGTGGCGGAGACTGTCGCGTCGACGGCCACCAGGTCGGGGAGCCCCTGACCTGAAGCGCCGACCAGGGCCATGGTGGCGGGGTCGACTGCGACGTTGTTGGCCTCGTCGCGCTCGAAGAGCTTGTCGTCGGGGTCGACGATCATCCCCACGTGATAGCCGCCCGGCGCGATCGTGGAAGGCACGGCGAAGGAGGCCGAGATCGGGACGGCCTGGCCGGCGAACAACTCGGGGAACTGCAGTCGTCCGAGCGGCAAATCCCCGACCGAGGCATGAAGGCTGCGCGCGAACACCAGAGCGACGTCGAAGGGGCCCACGTCGACGGGAGATATGTTTCTGATGGACCCTTTGACTTCAATTGCATCACCAGCCCGGGCAGAGCCGGAACCGTGGACGAACTCCGAGATCAGATCGGGCAAGTTCGCTCCGCCGGCAGCGGCCGGCACCACGGATGCCGCGTCCGCGAAGAAGATGTTGTTGTTCTTGTTCGCTTCGACGACCAGCTGGGCCTGATCGACATTCATCCCCACGTACCACCTCCCGGCCGGAAGCTGCGGCACGTGTACGGCCGAGACGACAGGAACCACTCCGCCGGCGGACAGGACACCGGTGAGCTGGACGAAGGCCAGGTTGACCGAAGACGCGTCGAGTTTGCGGGTTGGACTCGCAAACAGCCCCACGACGAAACCGTTGACGTCCGCACTGCCGATATTGCGCACCGAACCGCTCAGCGTGACGCTGCCTCCCGGGGGCAGCGTAGCGGGCGCGTCGAGAGACTCTCCGATCAGATCGGGCAGGCTCGCGCCCCGCCCGTCGAAGCCCGAGATGGAGACCTGCCCTTGCGAGACGCTGAACTGATTGAGCTTGTTGGACTCGGCCACGGCACCAAAGCCATCCGCTCCCAGGAACACGTAGTAGTTGCCGGGGGGGACGCCCGGCGGGACATAGAAGGTTCCCTGGGCCGGGGCCTCCGACAATGCGGCCAAGCCCGGGTAGGGCGTGAAGTTGAGGCCGACCGCTCCGGCGACCGGCTGACCATGTCGATCCGGGGGTACGGGCTGAGGACGGCGGTGAGGTCGAAGGGGCCCACCGCCACGGGCCCGACGTTCTTCACCGTTCCCGAGATCACGATCGCGCGACCTGCCCGCGCCGAGGGCGGCACCAGGACATTGGTGCATTGCAGATCGGCGCAGCTGCTCGGCGTGCAATTGAATTCGCCGGCGGTCGTGAGGCTGAACGGCGACTGGCTGAACAGGCTGTTGTTGGACCTGTCGAGTTCGGGCACGAAGTTCGTCCAGTCCGCAAACAGATTGATGTAGTACTGGCCAGCCGGAATGCCGTACGACACGCCCAACTGCCGGGATAGGACGGCGTCCTTTCCCGCTGGAATGCCGGGAACCCAAATGACACCGAGAGTGCGGTCTTCGGACTGAGGAGTCCTCAGCCGTGAGGCCGAGAAGACGGCGATGAAGGGCGGGGCGTCGGCCCGTCCGATGTTTCGGATAGTCGCATTCACGAGCATCGGTTGGCCGCCTTGCGCGGTCGCTGGCCCGCTGAGCGCAACGGCGACCAGATCGGCAGCAGGGACTGAAGTGATGTGGATCTGTCCCGGCGAGGCGATCCTGTTGTTGGATTTGTCGCTCTCGCTCACCACGAACCCTGTGTCGACGTTCATCCCGAGCCAGTACTCGCCGGCGGCGAGGCCAGGTTGGACCATGAAGCTGGGTTGCAGCTGGGCGCGGGCACCCGGGGCCAGGCCGGACAGGCGGACACTTCCCAGGCCAACTCCGTTCGTGAACGGCGGATCGGGCTCCAGCGAGAACCCCACGTCGCACGGCCCCGCGGTCGTGTCGCCCAGGTTTCGGACGCTGGCAGCCAACGCGATGGGCCCGTTGGTGCCCACCGGGGTCGGGCCGAACACGGCCTCGGCGACCAGGTCGATTCCCGGTCTCGGGGCCGTGGTCGAGCTGTCCGCGGCCACGGAAACCGCGGCCTCGGAGGCGGCCCCATTGTTGTTCTCGACCAGCTCCGGGACCAGGGAGGTGCTGTCCGCGATGAGCCCGACGTAGTAGCGACCCGCCGCAAAACCGGCCGGAATCGGAAAGGTGCCAATGACGTTGCTGGCTCCATTGGGTCCGATTGTCGGCGCCTGGACGCGGCCGATCAGCAGGCCGGGCGGGTCGAGCGCGGGGTTGCCGGAGAGAACGAAATCCGCGAAACACGGTGGAGCACCCGTCGTCGGCGAAACATTCAACACGCTGCCGGAAACCGTGAACGAACCGCCGACAGTCGCGGCCGCCGGGCCGGAGACGTTGGCCGCGATCAGGTCCGGCATCGGCTGCGCGCCGAGAGAGCCGGCGTACGCCAGCATTGCCAGGAGCGGAAGGACAAACCGGCTAGACGCCGAGGACCTGCCGATGGAAGCCATACTGCGACCTCCCGTGCCTGCCGGTCTCGATCCGGCGCGGCATCAATCACGATCGGTGGCGACCGTGTCCCCCCAGGGCCAGCTCCTCACTGTCGATCCCGTACTGCCGGGTCCGAACAGTTCTCTTCAGTCCATCCCCGCTGGCGCTCAACGGGACAACGTTCGTCGCTGTTCGACGCAGAGCATATCACGCGCCCTCACGCCAGGTGGCGCGAGACGACGGCGCGGAACTTGTCGTCCAGGATGAGGTCGAGCGCTTTCTGGAAGCACTCCCGGGCGCGGGGATCGCCCTCGAAGCGCTCGAACACCAGCCCCGAGAGGTAGAACAACTCGGCGTCCCGCTGGTTCGTCAGCAACAGTCGCTCGACCTCTGCCGCGGCGGCTTCGTAGTCCTCGTTGGAGATCATGCCCTTGAGGCGGGTGAGATCGGCGGCCTGCTCGTCCTCGTAGGCGAAGAGGATGGCGTTCTTGTTGACAGCCATTTCGCGCGCCCGCAGCACGACGCGAAACTCGAAGTCGAGCAGGCTGGCGTCCACCAGGCGCACCATCGGCGGACCCGTGTGCGTGAGCTGCACCGCATCGGGGACTTCGGAACCCTCGAACAGCGCGATCTTGCCTTTGAGGATGCCGCGATCCGTGTAGAACACGACGGGCAGGCCTTCTCTCTCGAGGTCCATAGGGAAGCGTGGGAAAGGGGTCAGGACTTGCGGTCGTTCAAGGCTGCGACGCCGGGAAGCTCGAGCCCCTCCAGGAACTCGAGCGAGGCCCCGCCGCCGGTGGAGACGTGGGAGACGCGGTCCGCGAAGCCGAGCTGGCCGATGGCCGCCGCGGAGTCGCCGCCGCCGATGACGGTGGTGCCGCCCGAACCGGCCACCAGGCGGGCGACCTGCCGGGTCCCTTCGGCGAACTCGGGCACCTCGAAAACTCCCATTGGCCCGTTCCAGACGACCGTGCGGGCGCCTGCGAGGGCCTTTGAAAAAAGGGCCACCGTTTCGGGGCCGATGTCGAGCCCCTTCTGGCCGGCCGGAATGGCGTTCCAGGCAACCGTTCTTACGGCTACTCCGACTTTGGGCTCGGCGGCGATCACGATGTCGACCGGCAGGACCAGCTTGTCGCCGAAGCGCTCGAGCAGCACGCCGGCCTGGGCCACCTTGTCGGCTTCCAGCAGCGAATCGCCGACCTCGGCGCCTTGGGCCTTGAAGAAGGTGAAGGCCATCGCGCCGCCGATGAGCAGCTTGTCGGCGACCTTGCCGAGGTTGTCGATGACGCCGATCTTGTCGCTCACCTTGGCGCCGCCGAGGATGGCGACGAAGGGGCGTTCGGGTTTCTCGGTGACGCGGGAGAGATAGTCGATCTCTTTCTCCATCAGGAAACCGGCGACCGCGGGCAGATGCCGAGCAACGGCAGCTGTGGAGGCGTGGGCCCGATGAGCGGCGCCGAACGCGTCGTTCACATAGATCTCCGCCAGGCCCGCCAGTTGCTTGGCCAAGGCGTCGTCGTTGGCCTCTTCCCCTGGATGGAAGCGGAGATTCTCGAGCATCAGGAGCTGGCCCGCGGTGAGCCAGCTGGCCTGCTCCTCGACGTCGGGCCCGACCACCGTCGCGGCCAACTCGACCGGCCGGGAGAGCAACTCCGAGAGCCGCTCGGCCGCGGGCTTGAGGGAGTACTTCGGCTCGGGCTTCCCTTTGGGACGGCCCAGGTGGCTCATCAAGACGATGGAGCACTCCCGCTCCAGCAGGAAATTCAACGTGGGCAAGGAGCCCCGAATGCGGGCGTCGTCGGTGATCTTTCCCTGCTTGTCGAGCGGGACGTTGTAGTCAACGCGGACCAGCACGCGCTTTCCTCGCGGATCGAGGTCGCGGAGGGTCATCTTGCGCATGCCGCCATCCTAGCACGGCGATCGCACGGGGTTCAGCGCATTTCAGCGGGTTTCAGCGCCGTTTCAGCCCGGCGGCGGCTATCCTCCTGCGCCATCCCGGCCGCACCGGCCGGTGGACGGATCGGAGGAGCGAGATGGTTGTGGCGAAACAGTGGGGAACGAGGCGAATGGTGACGGCGGCGCTGGCGGGCTGGCTGGCGTGCCTGACCACGGGGAGCGCGCGGGCTGCGCAGGAGATGGCGCTGGTGCGCTCGGTGACGGCCGCGATCGAGCTGGTAGGCGAGGTGCCTCGGCTGGTGCTGGTGGCGCGCGGAGTCTCGGCACGCCACGGCGGCACTCCCGTGGAAGTTCGCTACGTGGTCGATCCCGGCCACTGTGGCTTGCACGCCCAGCCGTTCCGGGAGGATCTCGGCACGACTCCCGCGCGCGAGCTGCGTTGGTATCACGTCGTCTGGCAGGACGGGGGAGTCGAACGCGCGATTGGCTCCGCTTTGGGCGTGCGGGACGAGATGCCGGGACCCGGGCCGCGCGAACGCTACGAGCTGCTGTCGTTGCCGAGAGCGCACTACGACTACGAGCCGGGCACGGGCCAATTCCTCTTCGAGCCCGACCTGGCGCGCTCTCCGCACTGTCCCTCCATCGTCACGCCCGCCGAACTGCGGGGGCGGACCGTGCTCATCGGCACGTCTGTTCCTCGGCGAGAGCGGGGCGCGCTCGCAGGTGCCGTCGAGCGCGCCGGTGGCCGAATCGCGCGAGACGCGAGCCAGCGCGCCGACGTGGTGCTGTTGCCTCCCGCGATCGATTTCGTCGATCGCCGCGACAAAGAGGCCGAGGCCCTGACGAACCGAGGCGCCAGCGTGCTCTTTACGGACCAATTGATGAAGTAGGACAGGCAGGGACCAGGCGGCGGCTATACTGTCCAGCGACCGGGAGTGAAGACAAGCAGGCGGGTGGCCCCAGGAGCGGAGGTCGGATCGTGAACAGACGCGAAGAAATCTTGCACACTCTGTCCGAGCTCAAGCCCGAGCTGAAGCGTCGTTTCTTGGTCCAACGGCTAGCCGTCTTCGGTTCGTGGGCCCGAGGTGAGCAGCACGAGACCAGCGACCTCGATTTGCTCGTGGAAGTGGACCCGGCGATCGGGCTCGAGTTGGTGACGCTGGCTGAGAGTCTCGAGCGAGCGCTCGGTATTCGAGTGGATTTGGTGTCCCGGCGAAGTATCAGCTCTAGGAGCTGGAAGCTCCTGGAGCCCGAATTGATCGATGTCTAGCCGCCCCGTGCCGATCCTGCTGGAAGACATCCAGGAGGCCATCGAGAAAATCGGTCGATACACCACAGGCCTGCAAAGGCAGGCATTCCTCGACGACGAAAAAACGGCGGATGCCGTAGTGCGAAACCTGGAGATCATCGGAGAAGCAGCAAACCGGCTGCCGGCCGAGTTCCACGCGCTGCACTCGGAGATCGATTGGCGCAAGATCATTGGCCTGCGCCATCGAATCGTGCATGACGACTTCGGAGCCGACCTGGAGATTGTATGGAACATCCTGCAGGCGGAGTTGCCGGCATTCGCACGCACGCTAGCGACCATTCTTGCTTCAGCGTCGGGCCAATGATGGGCGGAAGTCGCCCACCGGCACGAGCAGCACGTGGCAAGCGCCGTCTTTCGCTACGCGCACGACAATCGCGGCGTCGGGTGCGCAACCCGCCAGGAAAAGCGCCGCCCCGAGTGCGAGCGCAAGCCAGCCCATCACACTCAATCGCGACGGCCTGGACTCTCGCGGCCCGCGCATGTTCGGCGCAGCCTAGCGATGCTCGAGACGGGCGAGGCGAGCCTTGGCGTCGGCCGCGTGGGCGTTGTCGGGGAACTTCTCGACGACGGTGCGGTACGCGGCGATGGCGGCGGGTTTGTCGCCGACCTTCTCGCTGGTGTAGCCGAGGCGGAAGAACGCGTCACCGAGGATCGGCGACTGCGGGTACTTGATGGTCAGCGTGCGATAGGCGTCCCGGGCCTGGGGAAAGCGCTTCTGGCCGAAGTAGCCGCCGAAACCCTCGGCAGGCGTCCTCTCGTAGGCGGCGCCGGCCAGGAAGTAACCGTCGTCGGCATAGTCGGAGGCCGCATAGCCGGTGAGGAGCTTCACGACGGTCTGGAGCGCTTCCTTCGGCTTGCCCCAATCGTAGTACGCCTTGGACTTGAAGTAGAGCGCTCCCGGGATGACGTCGCCGGCGCCCTCGGCGGCGATGGTGATATCGAAGCGTTCGATCGCCTCGTCGTAGCGGTTGAGGAGCAGCGCCTGCCGGCCCAGCTCGAACTGCGCCTTGGGGTCGAGGATGGAGCCGTCGGGTCGGCGATAGAGCCGGCGGTACTCGGCCCGGCCCTTCGCATAGGCAGCGGGATAGGCGTCCTGGTAGGCCTGCAAGCGAGCCGGGGCGTAAACCTGCGCGAACCCGACAGCGAGGCCGGCGGCGAAGCCCTTCGTGTACTCGATGCCGTCCTGGTTGTTGTCGGCCGTGCCGGCCCCGGTCGTGGCCAGGCTGGACGCGCGCGGCATCAGGTCCGGATAGCGGTTGAGAGCTGCTTGCCCGAGTCGTTCGGAGGTTTCGGGATCGGCCAACTCGGAGGCCTTGACGGCGCTCGTGGTCGGAGGAGCGGGAGGCTGTCCGCCCGGAGGAGGCTGATTGGTGCGCTCGTCCTCCATGCCCTTGGCGAATCCGTCACGATCGGCGGCGGCCTTGCCGTCGATGGCGCCCTTGGCGGCGCCGGCTTCGTTGCCGAACTTCTGGCCGTCGGCGACGCCCTTGTCGAAGGCGGCGGAAGCGGCGAGGACGGCGGAGGCTGCGACGAGCGCCAGCAGCGGGGCGAGGGACCGGCGGAGGTTTCTCGAAGTTTCGCGCATGACCGCATGAGTATAAGGATGGGAGGGAGAACGTCAATCGGGGGGCCGCCGTGGAAGCACGCACGGGCCACCCGTCAGTCCCCCGCTGTTCGCGCCCATTGGTCCCTCCCCCCAAACAGAAACCGCCCGCGGTGCCTTTCGGCGTCGCGGGCGGTCCGGAGCTTCCGACAGCCGGCTGCGGCTCAGGCAGCTCGGTCGAGGGTCTGATCGACCATCTCGAGCGACATCAGAACGGCCTTTCCGTTGAGGAAGCAGACCGAACCGACGGCCACGAACTTGCCGTCCTTGTTGCGCAGCACCAGGCGCATCGACCCATCGCTCCAGCGCTCGATCTGGCCGTGCATGTAGGTGAGGAAGCGGCCCTCGGAGTCGCGAACGACCCAGATCTGCTGCTGCTCGCTCTTCCACTTCTCCAGGTAGCCCTTGGCGTGCTGGACGATGTGGCCCTGGGCGTCGCGGATGACGAACGTCATCCCCTCGTGGCGCCAGTTCTCGATCTCGCGATACGGGAACTCGGCGGTCGTCCGGGCGAAGACCGAGGCAGACAGCGTGAGGGCGAGAGCACCGATTGTCAGAAGCTTGCGGATGTTGAACATTTTTTGGGCTCCTCTTTCAGGATTTGGCAGGACTTGATTGATTTGCCCGCTATTATATTGGGCCGACGGCTCGTAGTAAAATTCATAATTTGAATACAAGCTATGAATTCAACTAATGGAGGCCTTCCGTGCTGGAGTTGACCGCCTTGCGCCACTTCATGGCCGTCGCCGAGACCCGAAGTTTTTCGCGAGCAGCCAAGAAACTCTTCGTGACCCAACCTGCCGTGAGCCATCAAATCCGTGGCCTGGAGCGGACTCTCGGCGTTCCGCTATTCCGGCGCGACCCCGGCGTCGTGGGACTCACCGACGCCGGACGCTACCTGCAGGAGTTCTGCTCGGGGCTCTTCACGAGCCTCGCCGGCGTGGAGACAACGCTCTCGAACCTAAAGCAAAGCATCCAGGGAACGGTGCGCTGCGCCTGCCCCTCCGGTCTTGCGGACGCCTGGCTCCTGCCCCGGCTGATCGCCTTCCACAAGCAGAACCCGCGCGTCGACTACCGGATTACCGTCGGGCGCGATGAAGCCGTGCGGAAGGTGCTGCTGGAGCGGCAAGTCGACTTTGCCATCGTGCTCGACCGGATCGCAGCCGGCGGGGCCAGCCTCAAGCATCTTCCGGTCTTCCAGGAGGAGTACGTCCTGCTCGTGCCGGGCGGGTCCGGCCGCAAGCGGCGCCCGCCGAGGGCCGCGGACGTCGTGTTTCGCCGTCCCTTCGTCGTGGTGGAGGAGAACGACTACATGGTGCGCCGCTGGCTCGACGTGAACTACCCCGAGCGAGCCGGCGACATTCGCATCGGCCACGTCGCCAACCACATCCCCGCCGTCATCGCCCTGGTAAAGGCCGGCCTGGGCATGGGCGTCCTGCCGCGGCACGCCGTCGTCGACGCTCTCGCGAGCGGCCAGGTCACCGAGGTGGCGCCGCCGAAGTCGAACGTGACGAACCGCTTCTTCCTGGCCTACCGCGAGCAGCACCCGATGTCCTACACCCTCGGCAAGATC
>JACQFU010000359.1 GCA_016199905.1 Candidatus Wallbacteria bacterium | reverse complement strand
GACCGGGTCGGCGGCTCCACCAAGGAGATCCGGCGCCTCGTCGACGAAGTCCGTTCGGCGGTGAACACGACCGTGATGGCCACCGAAGGCGGCGCCAAGGCCGTGGACGCAGGCACCCGCCAGTTCCAGGACGTGACGGCCGCCTTCCGCCGCATCTCGGAGCTGGTCGTCACCACCACGGAGGCTTCTCGCGAGATCGAGCTGAGCGCCAAGCAACAATCCACCGCGGTGGAACAGGTGAACGTGGGCGTGAGCAACGTGGCCCAGGCCACGGCCGAAATGGAAACCAGCGCCGGACAGACGGCCCAGACCGCGACGCAGCTCACGCGCTTGTCCCACGAGCTGGCGCGCCTGATTCGGCCGGACGCGGGCGACGGCAGCGCCTGGTAGGCCGTCGCGGCAAGAAGGACGATGACCGCAGAGGACCGCTACAAGTACTTCCGGATCGAAGCCCGTGAACTGCTCGAAGGGCTGGCCGGCGGCGTCCTCGCTCTCGAGAAGGGCAGCCTGGACGCGGAGGGGATCGGCCGGATGCTCCGGCTCGCCCACACCCTCAAGGGCGCCAGCCGCGTTGTCCGGCAGGTGACGCTCGTCGAGAGGGCCCACGCCATCGAGGACGTCCTGGCGCCCTTTCGGGAGGGTGGCAAGCCGTTTGGCCGGGAGCCGATCGAGAAAGTCCTGAAGCTGCTCGACGAGATCCGGGCAGGCGTGCAGGCGTTGGAACCCGCCGCCGCGCCCGACGGTTCCGCGCAGGAGACCTCCTCCTTGGAAGAGGCGCATCGGGTTCAAACGGTGCGCGTGGAACTGGACGACCTGACCGGACTGCTGGAGGATGCCTTCGAGGCCGGCGTGCAGGCCACGGCGTTGCGCCGCGAGTTGGAGCCCCTGGCGCAAGCCCAGCGTCTGACGGCGTCGCTTCTGGAGCTGGTCGGCGGCAGGAACGCCCGCGCAGCCTCTCGCGCGAACTGGGCCGCGGCTCAGGACCTGGCCCGGCAGACGGCGGACCAGCTGGAGCGAACGCGGCTGGGGATCGCCGGCGGGGTCGATCGAATCGAGCGGGAGCTGGCCGATCTGCGGGCTCGCGCGACCCACCTGCGGCTGCTGCCGGTCTCGATCCTCTTCGGGGGCATCGAGAGAGCCACCCGGGACGCGGCGCAATCGCTGGGCAAACGCGTTGCCTTTCACGCCGCGGGCGGAGAGGTGCGGTTCGACGCGCACGTGCTCGCCGGGTTGCGCGAGGCCCTGCTGCACGCCGTCCGCAACGCCGTGGCCCACGGGCTGGAGTCTCCAGCCGAGCGGCTGGCGGCGGGCAAACCGGCGGAGGGGCGCGTCACGCTGACCGTGGAGCGTAACCGGGGGATGGCGCTGGTCGTCTGCAAGGACGACGGCCGCGGGCTCGATGCGGACGGGATCTGGAGGGCGGCGATCGAGCGAGGGTTGGCCCAGTCCGGGCCCCAACAGGATCGCTCGTTGGCGGAGCTGGTGCGCCTGCTGCTGCAGGGTGGAATCTCCACCACGCCACAGGTCAGCCAGGTCTCGGGCCGGGGAGTGGGGCTGGCCGTCGTGCGAGACAATGTCACGCGGCTCGGCGGCGAGATCGGGGTCCACTCCGTCCCGGGCCAGGGCACGGCTTTCGAGCTTCGCGTCCCGATCACGCTCGCCTCGCTGGCGGCCCTCGACGTCGAGGCGGGCGGCGTCGTCGCTTCCGTGCCGCTTGACGCAGTGCGTCAGGTGGTGCGCCTGGCGCCCACGGAGCTCGTCGAGACCGGGGAGGGCACCGTCGTGACCTACGAAGAACAGGCCGTCCCCTTCCTTCCGCTGGCCTCCATCCTGGGCATCCAGCGGGAAAGGGCGGTCCGCGAACGGCCCTGGTCGGCCGCGATCGTGCAGTCCGGTGACCGGCTCATCGCCCTCGGCGTGGACCGGGTGCGTGGCATCGGCAGCGTGATCGTGCGTCCCATCCCGCCGACGGCCTGCGCCGAGCCGATCGTGGCCGGCGCTTCGCTCGACGCCGCCGGCAGCCCCCAGCTCCTGCTCGATCCGGCGGCGCTGGCCGGAATCGCCCGCGCCCGGGCGGGGCTTCCCGAACCGCCGGCCGCCGCCAAACCTTTCCCCATCCTTGTGATCGACGACTCCCTGACTACCCGGATGCTGGAACAGAGCATCCTCGAGACTGCCGGCTACGAGGTCCACCTGGCGGTCTCCGCCGAGCAGGCGCTCGAGATGTCACAACCGATCCGGTATTCGCTCTTCATCGTGGACGTCGAGATGCCCGGGATGGACGGGTTCGAGTTCGTCGAGAGGGCCCGCGCGGATCCGAAGCTGCGGGACGTGCCGTGCATCCTGGTCACCTCGCGCGCCAGCGCCGACGATCGGAACAGAGGCCGGCAAGCCGGCGCCAGCGCCTACATCGTGAAGGGCGAGTTCGACCAGGGACTGCTGCTTCGCAAGATCCAGGAGCTGGTGGGCTGAAGGATGCCGAAGATCCGGACACTGGTCGTCGAGGACTCCGTTTCCGTGCGCCGTCACATCGTGGACACCCTGGCGGGCCACCCCGAGTTCGACGTGATCGGCGAGGCGGAGGACGGTCAACGGGCGATGGAGATGTGTCGCGCGCTGCGGCCCGACGTGGTGACCCTAGACATCGTGATGCCGCAGACGGACGGCGTGTCGGCGGTGGAGTGGATCATGGCCCACTGCCCGACACCCATATTGGTAGTGTCCTCCTCCGTCGAGAGGGGAGAGGTCTTTCGCACCTACGACGCGCTGGCCGCCGGCGCCATCGACGTCCTGGAGAAGCCCGACGGTACCGAGAAGGATGGGGAGTGGGAAGGCAAGCTGATCGAGGCGCTGCGCCTGGTCTCCAAGATCCGCGCGATCACGCATCCCAGGGCCCGGCTCTCGGGGTTCGTGCCGCGCAACGAGCGACGGGCCGCGCTCCTCTCCAACGGAGCGCCGGTCCGAAGCTATCGCGCCGTGGCCATCGGAGCCAGCGCCGGCGGACCGGCGGCGATGCTCGAGATCGTGTCGGCGCTGGCCCCGGAGTTCCCGCTGCCTATCCTGTTGGTCATTCACATCGGGAAGATCTTCGCGTCTCCGATGGCGGAGTGGCTGGGGCATCACACCGCGCTGCCCGTGCGCTGTGCGCAGGATGGAGAGGCTTTGCCGCCGCCCGGCCAGGGATGCCTCTTGCTGGCCCAGCCCGGGGCCCATCTGGTGCTCGACGAGGGCCGGCTGCGCTTGGACAAGGGGCCGGAGCGCAACTACTGCCGCCCGTCCGTCGACGTCCTCTTCGAGTCCATGGCGGCGGCGCTGGGCGAACTGGCCATCGGCTGTCTGTTGACCGGCATGGGGCGCGACGGAGCGCGGGGGCTCATGGCAATGCGGAAGTCGGGGTCCGTGACCATGGCCCAGGACGAGGCGAGTTCGATAGTATTCGGAATGCCCAAGGAAGCGATCGAACTGGGAGCGGCCGGGATGGTCCTGCCGCTGGACAGGATTGCCGTCAAGCTGACGGAGCTGGCGCGCAGTTTCGGGAGACAATCGTGAGTCCTGCGATTCTGGTCGTCGACGACAGTCTCACCGTCCGGATGGATCTCGCCGAGGTCTTCGAGGCCGCCCGGCGGTCGGTCGTCGCCTCGCGTTTCGACCTGGTGGTGCTGGACGTCCTTCTCCCCGACGAGGACGGCCTGGAGTTCCTGCGGGAGTTGAAGAGCAATCCGTCGACGGCCGCACTTCCCGTGATGCTGCTCAGCACCGAGGCCGAGGTCAGTCACCGCGTGCGGGGAATGAATCTGGGCGCCGAGGACTACGTCGGCAAGCCCTACGACTCCGCGCGCCTGATCGCGAGAGCGCAGCTGCTGGTGAGCTCCGGAAAGCCTGGCCCCGCCTCGGATCGGATCTCGGTGCTCCTGATCGACGACAGCCCCACGGTCATCGAGGAGTTGCGGCAGTTGCTCCAGGGCGAAGGCTATCGTGTGCTGACGGCCGGCTCGGGAGAGGAAGGCCTGCGAATTGCCGGCGTGCATCGCCCGGACGCGATGCTGGTCGACAGCAGTCTTCCGGGCCTGGATGGCATCGGAGTCATCCGCAAGGTGCGGCTCGACGCGGGCCTGCGGACAACTCCCTGCTTGCTTCTCACGGGCAGCGCGGGCAACGAGGCCGAGAGTCAGGCCCTGGAGGCCGGCGCCGACGATTTCGTCCGCAAGGGCGGGGACGTTCAGGTGCTGCTGTCGCGAGTGCGCCGGCTGACGCGCTCGCAACGCCCGCCGCGGCCGGCAGCCCTGGCGCCCAGCCTGGAAGTGCCCAAGCGCATCCTGGCCGTGGACGACAGCCCCACTTTCCTCCACGAGTTGAGCAAGGAGCTTCAAACCGAGGGCTACGACGTCGTCAGCGCCCGCTCCGGCGAGGAGGCCCTGCAGTTGCTGGAGGCTCAGCCCGTGGACGCCATCTTGCTCGATCTGAGGATGCCTGGACTGGACGGCCACGAGACCTGCCGCCGCATCAAGGCCCACCCCGAACGGCGCGACATGCCGCTGCTGATGCTGACGGCCGCCGAGGAACGCGAGGCGATGATCGAGGGCATCGACTCGGGGGCCGACGACTACATCAACAAGGGCTCGGATT
Source organism: Candidatus Wallbacteria bacterium (assembly GCA_016199905.1). GTDB lineage: Bacteria > Muiribacteriota > UBA6191 > JACPRK01 > JACPRK01 > JACPRK01. The sequence goes on along the minus strand of JACQFU010000359.1, from coordinate 3,307 downwards.
TCGAGGTGCTGAAGGCCCGGTTGCGCGCGCAGCTGAGGCGCAAGCAGTTCGAAGACGAGAACCGCCGCATTCGCGAGGAGCTGGTTCGCACGGAGCTGGAGGCCACCGAGGCCCGAGCCGCCAAGGCGCTGGCCGAAACCCGCGCGGCATTCCTGGCAGACGTCGAGGAAAAGAACCGCGAGCTGGCCCGGCTCAACGCCCAGTACCTGCGCGCCAAGGAACAGGCCGAACGCGAGAGCCGCTTCAAGACGCGTTTCCTGGCCAGCATGTCTCACGAGCTCCGGACGCCTCTGAACGGCATCATCGGCTTCTCCGAGCTGCTCATCGACGGCGTGGTCGGCAACCTCGCGGCCGAACAGCTCGAATACGTCAACAACGTCCTCACCAGCGGCCGCCACCTGCTGACACTGATCAACGAGGTGCTCGACATCTCGAAGATCGAAGCCGGAAAGTCCGAGCTGCGGCGGGAGTGGGTGCCGCTCGAATCCATCATCAACGCCGTGAGGGCCTCCGTGGTGACCCTGGCCAAGCGCGGCAAGATCGACTTGGAGTTCGACGTGTCGGCGGAACGAGTCTACGTCTTCGTCGATCCGGTGCGGCTCAAGCAGGTCCTCTTCAACCTGCTGGCCAACGGCATCAAGTTCACTCCCCCTCTCGGCCGAGTCCGGTTCGAGGTCCGTTCGGAGGGGGATCGACTTCGCCTGCGAATCTCCGATACGGGCATCGGTATCAAGGACGAGGACCTCCCTCGACTGTTCCGTGAGTTCGAGCGGCTGGGCGATCCGGCTTCGAATCCCACCGAGGGGACGGGGCTGGGGTTGGCGCTGACGAAGAAGCTGGTGGAACTGCACGGCGGCTCGATTGGCGTGGAGAGCCAGCCCGGAGTCGGTTCGACGTTCACGGTGATGCTGCCGATCCATCACCGGCAGGAGGCCGATTGGACGAGGCAGCTGCATGTGGAGGCGGGGACGCCGCTGCCGCGGGTGCTGGTGGTCGAGGACGATCCGAAATCTGCTGACCTGCTTGCTGCGCACCTCCGGTCGGCCGGGTTCAGCGTGCTGTTTGCGTCGAGTGCCGAGCAGGCCGTCCGGATGGCCTTCGAGGAGCAGCCGGTCGCGGTCACGCTCGACATCATGATGCCCGGGGTCGACGGTCGGGCGGTGCTCCGCGAACTGAGGCTGAAACCGGAGACGGCGTCGATCCCGGTGGTGGTGGTCAGCTCGCTCGACCAGCCGCGCCAGGGTTACATGCTGGGGGCCACCGACTACTTGCAGAAGCCCGTTACGCGGGAGCAGATCCTGGGGAGCTTCGAATCGCTGGGGCTCATCGCGACCAGCCTCTGGCACGCGCCGACGGGGCTTCCGTCTCAGACGTCCTTGCAGATGCACCTTCGCAGCCGCATCGAGCAGGCCGAACGGGAGCTGCGGCGCTTCGCGGTGCTGGGCTTCCCGATGGAGATCCCGAAGGAGCCGGTGGCCGTGCCTTGGGCGCGGCTGCTGCGGCCGGCGCTGCGCACCGGCGACCTGATGGCCGTGGCGGGGGACAGGGCCTTGGCGCTGGTGAGTTATGGCCTGCGGGAGAGCGATCTGGCTCCCGTCACGGCTCGGCTGTGCGACACCCTCAGGGAGATGCTCGCGGCGCCCGTGGGGGCCAGCGGGGCGGTCTGGTTCCCCGACGACGGGGGCCGGCCGGAGGAGTTGCTGGAGCGTTTGACTGATAGACTTGGCGCCGGGGGGGGCGCGTGAGAGCGCTCCGCGTGCTGGTCGTCGAGGACAACCTCCTGAACCGCAAGCTGGTGGGGGCAATCCTGAAGCGCAGGGGGCACGAGGTCCTCGAAGCCTGCGACCTCGGAGAGGCGCGGGAGACGCTCGGGCAGGGTGGCGTGGAGCTGGTGCTGCTCGACATCCAGGTCCCCGGCGGAGGGGGCGAGCTGTTGCTGCATGAGATCCGGGCCGACACGCGGTGGGCCGGGCTTCCCGTCGTCGCGGTGACGTCGCAGGCGATGGCCGGCGACCGCGAGCGGTTTCTGTCCGCCGGGTTCGACGGGTACTTCTCGAAACCGATCGACACGCGCACCTTCGCCGCGGAAGTGGAGGGGTTCGCCCGTCAGGGAGAAGAGGGCTCACCGCGAACGGAAGAGCCGTGATCGGTCCGCCTGCCTAGGCTCCCTTTCGCCACATTCCGGCGCGAAACGCCACGATCCGGCCCTCGACCGCGCTGGCGGCGACGCTCAAAGGGGAGGCCAGGTAGAGCTTTCCGGGACCGCTGCGACCGCGATAGTTGCGGTTGATGGCGCTGACGGTGACCTGTTCGGTGGACACGCTGACTCCCGGGCCGCAGCCGATGCAGGCTCCGCATCCGGGCGGGATCAGGCGCACACCGGTCTTCTCGAAGACCTCGACGTACCCGAGGCTGCGGGCGCGCTCTTCGACGCCTCGGGAACCGAACTGAATGTAGAAATCGACTCCTTTGGCGACGCGCCGTCCGGCCTCGGCCGCTTCGCGCATCACGCGCGCGTAGAAGTCCAGGTCGTCGTCCTTGCCGGCGGTGCAGCTGCCGCCGTAGGCGATGTCGATCCGCACTTGACCCAACTCCTCGATGAACGCCCCGTTGGTGGGGTCGGAGGGGATCCCGCGATCGGGGTCGCCCGGCGTTGCGACCATCGGCCGGATGGCCGCCAGGTCGATGGAATGAACGCCGCCGGCGTACTGGGCGCCCGGGTCGGGGCGCACGATGCGGCGCCGGAGCTCCTCGGCGGAGAGATCGGGCCGGTGGCGGGCGAGCCACTCGAGGGTCGTCTCGTCTGCCTCGACGATGCCTGCCGCGGCCGTGCACTCCGTGGCCATGTTCGCCAGGGTGGCGCGCTCGTCCATCGACAGCGACGCCAGTCCGGGGCCGCCGAACTCCAGGACGCGATCGAGAGTCTGCTGCCGGCGGGCGTGGTGCCAGAGGATGTAGAGCATCACGTCCTTGGCCGTGACGTCGTCGGCGAGCGCGCCGGAAAGCTCGAAGCGGATCGTTTCGGGCACGCGGGCAAACGTCAAGCCGCTGTAGATGAGCGCGGCGTACTCCGTGGCACCGACGCCGTAGGCCAGCGCGTTGTTGCCGCCTCCCATGCAGGTGTGGCTGTCGGTCGCCTGGACGAAGTCGCCCGGAAGCACCAGCTTCTCGCGGGCCACCTGATGGCAGATCCCCGGCGAAACGCCGCCCGCGGCCGAGAAGTCGGCGACGCCCGTGTGGAGCTGAAACTCCCGCTGCATGCGCCGCAACTCCTCGATCGACGGATCGGGTGCGAAGACGGTGGTGG
>JACQFU010000364.1 GCA_016199905.1 Candidatus Wallbacteria bacterium | reverse complement strand
TCTACTGCTGATGCGCATCACCACCTGAAGTCATGCCTAAAAAATGGCGAAACTCTAGTCTAAGACCCATACCCATGAGTTAACACGGTTTTAGTTGTACCGATTGACCAATCGGCGGCTTTGCCCTCACACCCCCGCTGCCACGTGCGCGGCAAACGCCATGATCGTCATCATCGGGTTCACGATCGGACTCTCGGGGAACAGGCTCGCGTCGGCCACGTGAAGGCCCCGGGTGCCGAACACCCGTCCTTGCACGTCGGTCACGCCCGAGTGCTCGTCCTTACCCATACGCAGCGTGCCGTGCGGGTGGTAGGCGCTGATCTCGATATCGGCGGCGGGGATCTCCTGGCCAGCCAGGGCGCGCGCTTCGTCGATGTTGCGGAGCGTCTCGCGACCCGCCACCGGAATCAGCACCTGGCGCGCCCCCGAAGTGAAAAGGATCTCGGCTGAAAGCGACATCGCGCGGAGCAGCTTGCCCGTGTCGGCGCGCGTGATGTCGTACCAAACGACCGGGCTGCCCATCACGGAAGGACCGATGCTTCCGCGCGTGTCATCGATGATACGGTAGCCGAGCATTCCCATCTGCCGGTAGTCGCGCATCGCGCGGGCGTGCTCGACTCCGAATCCGGGCAATGCGGGCGCCAGCACCGCGGGGGGCACGAAGATCCCCTCCAGGCTGACGCCCTCCTGCAAGAACTGCGTCGTGTGATAGGACTGGGGAACGTCGAACGGGCCGTTGATCTCCCGATCGAAGAGGCCGACGACGCGTGAGGCCGGGTGGATGCGGAGGTTCTTGCCGAAGTGCGGGTGGCGCTTGCCGATGCCGCTCTTGCGCAGCAGCAGCGGGCTCAGGAGCGCGCCGGCCGCTACGATGACGCTGCCGGCCCGTACCGTCAGCCGGCGGCGTGGCCCGCCGTCGACGGAGTCGACGGAGGCTTCGACTCCAACGGCACGGCTGCCCTCCATCGGGATGCGCTCGGCCCGGGTGCCCACGTAAAGACGAGCGCCCAGCTCCAGCGCTCGCGGCACGAAGCTGACGTTGGTCGCCTTCTTGGCGTTCGTCGGGCAGCCTATGAAGCAGCGGCCGCTGGCCTCGCAACCCGGGGCGTTTCGGACCAGCACCTCGCCCTCGTAACCCAGCGTCCGGCTGCCGCCGCGGAACAGCTCCGTGTTGGCGCCGAGGAGGCGCTCGGCGGAAGGGCCCACGCCGACTACGGGCTCCACCTTCTCGTAGAGCCGCACCAGATCCTTGTAGTCGAGGCCCTCGAGTCGGTGATTCTTCAGCCAGCGTTCCCAGCCCCACTCGGGCATGCGCAGCGCAGTGCCGGAGTTGATGACCGTCGTGCCGCCGACGCATTTGCCGAGCGGCACCAGGATGTTCGGGATGCCCATCGTGAAGGTGAAACCGTGGTCGCGGTAGAGCCGGCGGATCGACCGCATCGGCGTCTCGTGTCCGTAGTCCGCGGCCGTGTGGTAGAGCCCTTCCTCCAGCAGCACGACGTCCAGCCCGCGCTGGGCGAGCTCCTTGGCCGCGACCGCTCCGCCTGCGCCCGTCCCGATGACGCAGACTTGCGCGCGGATCTCGGTATCGCCATGGATGCGGTGCGGGGAGATGACCTGCTCGACGGGATAGAGCGGCCCTTCCACTACACCCGCCCCCCGCAATAGTCGCGCGCGATCTCGGGAGTATCGTAGGCCATGCCCATGACGATCACCTTCAGGGCGAAGAAGAGGCTGCGGATGGGATAGCGGGGGCTCCTGTCCCAGCGGAGGAGATACTGCTCGGCGGTGGCACGGTCCATCGAGGAAAACCGAGCCAGGCCGAATCCCCAGGCAGGCGGCGCGAGCTCCACCGACCACATGGCCAAGCGCGTGGAGAGCTTGAGCGCGGCGGGTGCGCCCATCATGAATTCCTCCACAAGCGCGGGGACATCCAGTTTGGAAAACGGCTCCTCCCGCATGGGAAGCATAGCAGCCGCCAGGGCAGTCAGGATGCGCCTCTCCGCCTCTTTGAACACCGACTCACCCGGCTCAATTTTAGTTGACAGAAAAGTACAGTTAGCGGTACAGTGAGTCCGAGGCGGTACAGATCGGGATCGCCCCACGAACGAAACCGGAGCTGCGATGAGATTCACGGCACAAGAGGAGTATGGGCTTCGATGCCTTCTCCAGATTGCTCGCGAACCCGGTGAGTTCATGACTATCACGGAAATAGCGAAAAGGGAAGGCCTGACCTCGGCTTACGTGGCCAAATTGATGCGGGTGCTACGCAAGGCGGATCTGGTGAAATCGATTCGCGGGCAGAAGGGCGGCTTCCGCCTGGCCGCACGGCCGGAACTGGTCAGCGTCGGCGACGTGCTCGCGAGCCTCGGCGGGCGGCTCTACACCAAGGACTTCTGCGGCCGCTATACGGGCACCGAGCAGATCTGCACGCACAGCCTGGAGTGCTCGATCCGCTCGCTCTGGATGACCCTGGATCACTCGGTCCAGAGGGCGCTGTCGGGGATCACGCTCAAGCACATGTTGAGCGGGGCGCTCATCGAGAGCTGGGCTCACGCCGCCAGCGCGCAGGTGGCCCTCGACCGCTCCGAGACGCCGCCTCCGGCGGCCTGAGCGGGCCGGGACACCGCGCCATCTCCTCTGACTAGTAGATCGTTTTCAAAACAACATGGCAGTGAAGAGAAAGACTTTCAACACGGAGGCACAGAGACACGGAGGTTTCTCTCTGCCTCTGTGGCTTCGTGTCTCTGTGTTAGGTCTTTCCTCTTGGCATGAACCATGATG
>JACQFU010000363.1 GCA_016199905.1 Candidatus Wallbacteria bacterium | reverse complement strand
CGATCTCGCTGTTGTCGTTGCCGTCGTTGGCCCCGAAGCAGAACGTCACGACGGCCGGCTTGTAGTGGACGAGGCGGCTCTCCAGGTAGAGCAGCGCCCGGAAGCTGGTGAAGCCGCCTTCGCCCGCGTTGAGCACGTCGAAGCGCGGCCCCAGGCGCCGCTGCACTCTTGCGGGGTAGGCGACGGCGGCGTCCTCGAACGGCCAGCCGTAGGTGCTGGAGCCGCCCAGGCAGACCACGCGGGTCACCCCGGAGGCGGGGGCTTGATCGGGGTGGGCCCCACGCAGGGGCTGCCAGTACCTGGCGACTCCCAGCGGGTTGTCGGTCTCGCCAAGCGGCGCCCAGAACACGGCGTGGTCGACCAGGCCCCCCGGAGTCCAGTCCGGGCGAAGCGCCTGGGCGAGCGGCAACACTCGCAACGCGCCCTCCGCGAGTCCCAGCAACGCCGCCGCGGCCAGCAAGCCGAGGACTGGGCGCATCCGCAGGACCTTCGAGAGTAACTGCATCCTCCCACTCCTTGGGACGCTCGCGGGACCCTCACTCGTAGAGGCAGAGGATGTCGTCGGCCAGCTCGATGTAGACGTTCTTCACCTGGGTGTACTCCGAGAGCGCCGCCTTGCCCAGGTCCTTGCCGTAACCCGACTGCTTGTACCCGCCGAACGGCGTGTAGGGACCGATCATGCTGAAGTTGTTGATCCAGACCGTGCCGGCCCGCAGCGCCCGCGCCACGCGCAAGGCCCTCTTGATGTCCCGGGTCCAGACGGCGCTCGCCAGGCCGTAACAGGTGTCGTTGGCCAGGGCGATCGCCGACGCCTCGTCCTGGAAGCTCATCACCGCCGCCACAGGGCCGAAGATCTCCTCCCGCGCGATCGTCATCTCGGGCGTCACCCTGTCGAATACCGTCGGCTCCACGTAGTTCCCCGACACCAGCTCCGGCGCCTCGGCCGGCCGTCCGCCGGTCAGCAGCCGGGCTCCGCCCGCGATGCCCTTCTGCACGTATCCCAGCACTCGCCTGCGGTGCTCGGGCGTGATCAGCGCGCCCATCTTCGTTTCCCAGGCTGCCGGATGGCCCACCACGATCTTCCGCGCGCGCTCCACGAGCTGCTCCACGAATCGGTCGTGGATCGAGTCCTGCACCAAAATCCGTGAGCCTGCGCAGCACATCTCGCCCTGGTTGAGGAAAATGCCCGTCATCGCACCGCTCACGGCCTGGTCCAGGTCGGCGTCGGCGAACACGATGTTCGGGCTCTTGCCGCCCAGCTCCAGCGTGATCCGCTTCAAGTTGCCGGCCGCTCGTCGCTGGATCTCGCGACCGACCTCGGTACTGCCGGTGAACGAGATCTTGTCGACCTCGTCGTGCTCCGCCAGGGCCCGCCCGACTTCCTCGCCGAAGCCCGTGACCACATTGAAGACGCCCGCCGGCGCGCCGGCCTCTTCGAAGATCTTGGCCACCTCCAGCGCCGTGACGCTGGTCAGCTCCGAGGGTTTGAAGACCACCGCGTTGCCCGCGGCGATGGCCGGCGCCGCCTTCCAGGCGACGAACATGATCGGGAAGTTCCAGGGGACGATGGCGCCGCAGACGCCCAGCGGCTCGCGCAACGTGAAGTCGAGCACGTCGCCCGGAATGGGAAGCACTTCGCCGGCGGAGGCGCCTGAGATTTGATCCGCGAAGAACTCGAACGTATCGGCGGCGCTCGGGACGTCGATCATCGACGACTCCGTAAGCGGCTTGCCGCTGTCGAGCGACTCGAGCAGGGCCAGTTCGTCACGCTTCTCGCGGATGCGGGCGGCCACGGCGCGCAGAAGCTCCGCGCGGGCCGGACCGTTGCGATGGTGGCCCCACTCCTCCCGGTCGAAGACTCTTCGGGCCGCCCCGACGGCGCGATCGACGTCGGCGGCGTTGCCCCGGGCGATGCGCGCGATCGGAAGGCCGTCGCCCGGGCAGACGCTGTCGATCTGTTCGCCGCCTGCCGGCGCCTGCCACTGCCCGTCGATGAAATGCTGGTACTCGCGGATCTCGTAGCTCACCGATCCCACCTCCGCCGAAACTGGCGGGCCCATGCTACCATCCCAACGCCATGCGCTCCCCGCTTCACGATCTGGAACACCAGCTAGCCGCCCGCTTCGCCGAGGAGGGCGGCTGCGAGGTGCCGTCCAGTTACCAGGACCCGGAAGGGGAGTACCGTGCCGTCCGGACCGATTGCGGGATGGCCGACCGGTGCCACCGAGGCAAGGTTTCCGTAGAGGGTCCCGATGCGAGGGAGTTCCTGCACGGGTTCGTCACCAACGACATCAAGGGGCTGGCGGAGGACGCCGCTTGCTACGCCGCGATCCTCAATCTGAAGGGCAAGATGGTGGCCGACGCGCGCGTGCTGGGCGTCGACGGCAAGCTGCTCCTGGACCTGGAACCGGGCCTTGCGGGCGCCGTCGCGCAGCACCTCGACAAGTACGCGATCGGCGTCAAAGTGGAGTTGAAGGATGTTTCGGAGGAATTGGGTTCCATTGGACTCTACGGCCCCGAGGCCCCGCGGGTCCTGGGTACCTTCCTCGGAGAGGAGGTCGGTCCGCTCCCGGAGACGCAGGTGCTGGACTGCGCTTTCGACGGCGAGCCGCTCTGGATCGCCGGCAGCGACCTGGCCGGCGAGGACGGTTACGATTTGATCGCCGCGCGCGCGCTGATGCCGGCCCTCTGGGGCGCGCTCCTGGCCGCAGGCACCGGCCTTCGGCCCGTCGGCACCGCGGCCCTGGAGATCCTCCGAGTCGAGGCCGGAGTCCCTCGATACGGCCGCGACATGGACGAGAACACCATCCCCCTGGAGGCCGGGCTGGACCACGCCATCAGCTACACGAAAGGCTGCTACCTGGGCCAGGAGGTCATTGCCCGCATCAGCCACCAGGGCCACGTCAACCGCAAGCTCACGGGCTTCGTGCTGGACCGCGGCGTGCGCCCCGCCCCGGGCACCAAGCTGCTCGCCGCCGATCGCGAAACCGGCTGGCTCACCACCGTCGTCGACTCCCCCGCGCTGGGCCGCCCGGTCGCGCTCGGCCTGGCGCGCCGCGAGTACCTCGAACCCGGCACCCGCCTCACGCTGGACGGCGGGCTCGGCGAGGCGGTCGTGCACGCGCTCCCGTTTTATCGCAGCGGCCGGAGGG
>JACQFU010000362.1 GCA_016199905.1 Candidatus Wallbacteria bacterium | reverse complement strand
GTCATGGGAGTGGAAGACTAGTAGAGCGATTTCAAATCAACGCTACAGTCCAAGCATCATGGTTCATGCCAAGAGGAAAGACCTAACACAGAGACAGGAAGCCACAGAGGCAGAGAGAAACCTCCGTGTCTCTGTGCCTCCGTGTTGAAAGTCTTTCTCTTCACTGCCATGTTGTTTTGAAAACGATCTACTAGTCCAATCGTGGCTCCGCCCCGAACCCGGGCAGGGGGCCCAGGCTCCCTGCACTCCCGTTGGATAGGCGGGGAGTGTGGGCGCGCCTCGACTGCGACGAGGACGGGCGGCGGGCCGGTTCACCGTTCACCCCCCGGCGCTCTCGTAGCGCGCCAGGCCTCGCTTCCAGACGGTGTCCTGGATGAACCACCACATCACTCCGACACCCACCATCACCAGCGACGTCAGGGCGAAGCGCCCGCGGCTGATAGCGCCCGTCGTGAAGAGCGCCGGCATGGTCGCCGCGAAAACCAGCGGCACCGCAAACGTCATCACCATCTGCAGCTGAGGCGGCATCGTCGTCAGCGGGTAGCGGATGAAGGGAAACAGGCTGTCGAGGAACTCGTCGACGGCGTCGCTCGACCCCCACCAGAAAGTCAGGTAGTTTCCCGTGGCTTGCACCATCGAAAACAAGAGCACGGCCGTCGTGACCATGAAGAGCGCCAGGAAGAAGTTGAGCCAGTTGACCGGCGACCCGACGTAGAGGATCAGGGCGAGCAACGCCACGCCGTTCACCAGTCGCTCGATGGCCGGCACGATGTTGAACCGGGTCCCCATCGCCAGCAGCCTCGGGTCCACGGGCCGCACCAGGAAGCTGTCGAGCTTGCCCTGGTTGATGACGCGCCAGAGCACGTGGCTTCCCAGGAAGAAGGTGTTGAAGATGGCGCTGAAGAGCTGGCTGAAGAAGTGGAGGACCAGCACCGACTTGAAAGTCCATCCCGCGAACTGGCTCGTCCTGAGGAAGATGACCTTCCAGAAGAGCACCGTGAGCGCCAGAAAGCCGAATTGCCAGACCGTCATGATCATCAGCGTCCCGCGGTACTCGACGCCGACCTTCAAGCTCATGATCGTGAGCCGTCCGATGAGCCGCAAGTATCGCTTCATTGCTTGCCGGATGCGGCCTCATCCGGGGCTCTTGCCATTTCATCATTCCTTGGGTCGGATGAGCAAGAACCCGCTCGCCCTGCGGGCTCGCCCGAGTAGATGTACTTCACCACTGTCTCCAGCGTGGGTTCCGAAATGGTGAGGTCGACGATGCGCAACGACGCGGTCAATTCGGCCACGACCTCGCCGGTGGCGGCCTTGCGCGTATCGAGCACCGCCGTGATCGCGTCGGAGCCACGGCGGCGCACGTCGAGCAGCGCCAGCGTTCGCTCCAGGCGCGCGGGGTCGAGCACCTCGCTGAACAGCACCTTGATCTCGCGAGTGGGCACGTAGCGCGCCTTGAGGTCGGCCAGAGCGCCGTCGAAGATCTTCTCGCCGTTGCCCAGCACCACGACGCGTGTGCAGAGCGTTTCGATGTCTTCCATCTGGTGCGTCGTCAGGAGGATCGTGAGCCCTTCCTGCTCGTGGTAGCGCCTCAGGAACGCGCGGATGCTCTCCTTGGCCAGCGCGTCCAGTCCGATGGTCGGCTCGTCGAGGAACAGGACCCGTGGCGAGTGCAGCAGGCTCGCCGCGATCTCGCAACGCATCCGCTCGCCCAGCGACAATTTGCGCACCGGCCGGTCCAGCAACGGCCCCAACTCCAGCACCTCGGTAAACTCCTCGAGCCGGCTCTGGAAGTCTTTCTGCGGCACGGAGTAGACATCCCGAAAAAGCAGCATCGACTCGATAACCGCCAGGTCCCAGAACAGCAGGGTCTTCTGCCCGAAAATCACGCCGATGTGCTTGGTGTACTCCCCCCGATCGCGCCACGGCACGAAACCGAGGACTTCCACCTCACCGTCGGAAGGGGTGAGGACGCCGGTGAGGCACTTGATAGTGGTCGACTTGCCGCTGCCGTTGGGCCCGATGTAGCCGATGAACTCGCCGCGGCCGACTTCCAGGTCGACTCCCTTCAGGGCCCGGAACGGTTCGAGATCGGGAAAGAACGACTTCCACAACCGAGCCAGCGGTCCGGCCCCGTTCGGCTTCTTGGGCACCAGGTAGCTCTTCGAGAGCCCTCGAGCCCGGATGACTGGTGAGTCGCCCATGGGAAGCGGATCCTACCACAGCGAGGTTTCTCATTTCGCTGGCTTCCGGCCGGCGTCTTCGATAGCATGCAAGTCGATCGGTAATCGCGGTGGCCCTCCAGGGGGGCGGGACGCTCGACGACGAAGAAGCGCTTCCACTCAGAGGGAAATCGATGGCGGGAGAAGAGAGCCTGACAGCCGAGGAGCAACCGAAGAAGCACCTCCTGCTCGTGGAGGACGAGGCGATGGTTCTCTCGTTGTTGGAGGAGGTGCTTCAGCGGGCCGGTTTCGACGTGACCGCCTTCGCCGACTCCAAGCTCGCACTGGCGGACCTGTCGGCCAAGACGCGGGAGTACGACTGCGTGGTGACCGACGTCTGGATGCCCGACGTGACGGGCCTCGACATCGTCCGTCGGGCTCGGGAGGTCTGGCCGGACACTCCGGTGGTGCTCGTTACCGGTGTCCCCGACTTGAACAGCGTGATCGAAGGGATGCGCCTTGGGGCCAGCGACTACGTGCTGAAGCCGGCCTACGAGCAGCAGATCCGCCACGTCGTCAATCGGGCCATCGAACGCGCTCAGCTCAACCGCTCCCTGCGCCTGCGGAACCAGGAACTGAGCCTTCTGCTGGAGGCCAGCGGGTCGCTGGCGATCTGCGAACGTCAGGAGGACGTGCGTCGCTGCCACTTCGAGCTGCGCGCCCGGTTGCTGGCGCTGCCCGCCCGTCCGGATGCCGTGGCCACGCTCGACAACATAGCCTCTCAGGTGCTGGTGCGCATAGCCGCGTCCAAGGACGAAGAGCAGGCCAAGCTGGGCGCTCTGCTCGACCACCATCCTGCCGGCCTCATCTACCTGGACCCCGACGGCGTGCCGGTCGTGGTCAGCCGCCGGGCGATCGAGCTGCTCGGACTTGCGCCGCCAGCGCCTGGCGAGGCCTGGCGTTTGCCGGAACCCGTGAGCCAGGCGGTCCGCGACGTGGCCGAGCGCGGCGGCCGCGGCGACATCCGTTCGCCCGTGGACAGCGGCCGGCTCCTGAAGCTGGAGCTGGGGCCGGTGCAGCGCGATGGTCGCGGGCTTGGCACCGTGGTAAGCCTGGCCGACGTGACGCAGGAGCGCGAGAAGGACCTGCAGCTCTTTCTCACCGCGCGGCTGGCGACGATCGGCGAGATCGTCAGCGGTCTCTCGCATGAACTGAACAATCCGCTGGCGATCATCAGCGGGTACGCCGGCGAGCTGACGGAGCACGAGGACGCCCAGGTCGTCGATTTTGCCAAGCGCATCAAGTCGGCGGCGGGTCGCTGCTCCGATCTGTTTCGCAGGATGCTGCCGCTGCTGTCTCCGGTGACGGACGACAATGCGCAGGTCGATCTGCACGAGCAGTGCCGGGCCGTCGTAGAAGTCCTCCAGGGTCAGATGGTGGAGAAGAGATTGCAGCTTCAGACGGAGCTCAAAGGGATTGCGCCGGTGCCCGGCACCGTGGGCGAAGTCCGCGAGATCGTCCTGGCGGTCGTGCTGAACGCCATCGACGCTCTGGAGATAGGCCAATCCCTGGCTATCCGCTCGGCCACGGCCGATGGTTTCGTGCGGCTGACGATTGCCGACACGGGCCACGGGATTCCGCCGGAAGTGCAGGCCCGCATCTTCGACCCGTTCTTCACGACGAAGCCTGTGGGACGCGGCACGGGCCTGGGCCTCACGCTGGTTCACTCCATCTGTTCGCGTCTGGGCGCCCAGCTCTCGATCCAGTCCGAGGTCGGCAAGGGGACCACCGTCGAGATCGCGTTTCCCAATCTGCGCGTCACGGAATGACGCAGGTTTCCGGACCGCGTCACTGCTTGTGACATTCGTCGCACTTTTGGGGGCCCCCCGAGGATGCGTGGCAGGCCAGACAGCTCTCGTGCAGAGCTTGTTTGCTGCGCGTCACGGACATCGTGTTCTCGCCATCCCTGAAGTGGCACTTGCTGCAGCGCTCGACGTGGTGGCAATCGATGCACTCCAGGCCGAGATCCCGCACGTGCTTCTCGTGGTCGAAGACGATCTGGGTGCCGCCCTTGTAACCGGTCTGGAAGACGCGGACCTTCGGCGACGTCACCTTCTCGTGGAAGACGACCCTGCGTACTTGCGCCGCGCCGGTGGCCGAGGCGGTGCGGGCGTGGCTGCGCTGTTCGATCCACTCCAGAGGCGGCACGAATTTTACGCGTGCCGGCGCCGAAGGATCGAGCGCGCCCTCCCGGCCGGCGGATGGAAACCGTCCGGCGAGGATCAGCATCGAGTAACCGCCGAGGACGAAGGCTGCCATCAAGGCCGCTGCCATCACGGGTGTTCTCATCACACACACTCCCTGCAAGCGTCATGTTCGGCGGGAACCGCACTTTCGGCGTGGGCGTCGAATATCCCGAGGAAGCGCACGGCCAGCCCGAAGGCCAGCACGCCTGCCGTCACCAGGAAGACCGAGACGCTCAGCTCTTGAAACGACGGCCAGTAGGCCGAGCCCGACGCGGCATAGGTGCCGACGAGCGACACGTTGAGCCGGTTGATCACCACGCCGAGCACGACCATCGTGGCGCAGAGGAACGTCGCGTCTTGGCTCCAGCGCACGCGCTCGAAGGCCAGCAACGCGGCGGGAACGGCCAGCAAGGCCAGCTCCAGCCAGAAGCAGTACGTCTCCGGACGGGCTTCGAAGAGCGCGCCGATCGCGTCGCGAGCGTAGAGGTCCTCGAGTTTGATGCCGAGGTAGAAGACGACCGTCACGAGCAGGATGCGGGCGAGGTCGACCAGGATCTCCCGCTCCAACGAACGGCCGAAGACGAAGGCGCTGAGATACGACTCGAAGATCACCATCGCAAAGCCGACGGCCAGCGCCGAGAAGAAGAACATCAGCGGAAGGTATGGCGAGTACCAGAGCTTGTAGAGTTTTCCGGGAACGATCAGGAACAACGTTCCCAGCGACGATTGGTGCAATGTGGAGAGCAACACACCCGCGAGCACGGCAGGGACCGTCAGGCGACCCAGGAAGGCGACGGCCCGCCGCCAGTGAAGGCGCTCCACAACGAGGCCCGAGAACTCGATGGCCAGGACCGTGGTGTAGAGGATGACGCACCAGGCGACCTCGAACATCACGGAGCGCGGGTTGTGCATGATGAAGACGTGCCACATGTTGTAGGGCTTCCCCAGGTCGTAGAGCAGCCCGACGGAGACGAGGATGTAACCGAGGAACGCTGTCAGGACGGTGGCCGGCACGATCGGCCGCAGCCTGGTGAGGCCGAAGAGATGGACCAGGGCCATGACGCTGAATCCGCCTGCCGCGAGCGCGACCCCGCAGAGGACGTCGAAACCGATCCAGAGCCCCCAGGGCATCCCGTCGCTGAGGTGCGTCACGGCGCCCAGGCCGCTGTGGAAACGCCACACGGTGACGCAGACGCCCCAGGCGAGCACCATCGCAAGTGCGAGCCTTCCCGGGTAACGCAATGCGTCACGAGCGAGCTGCGCGAGATGGGCTCTGGTCATGGCTTCTCTCCCTTTGGCGGAAGGTCGTCCAGGAGTTCCGGATGGCGCTGGAACACCATCCGGCGATGGATGATCCACGCGAGCCCGCCGAGGAAGATCCCTCCGTTCAGCACCACGTAGGGCAGCTTCTCGAGCACGCGCCACGTGGTCTCGGGCAGCGGCCGTTGCGAGACATCCCTCGGGTAGCCGGCCGTGTCGAACGGCACGCCGGACAGGATCAGCACCGAAGTGCCGCCCGCCTCGGTCTCGCCGTAGACGTGATCGACATAGCGTTCCGGGTTGAGACGGATGCGCTCCCGGGCCTCGGCGAGCATCCTCGAGCGAGGGCCGCTGACCGTGGCGCCCATCGGGCAGACCCAGGAACAGGCGGTCTGGTGGCCCCGTGACGTGCGGCTCACACAGAGATCGGACTTGGCCACCACAGGACGCGGCTTGTCCCACTCGTAGCGCGGCACGTTAAACGGACATGCGAACACGCAGTAGCGGCAGCCCATGCAGGCGTCCGCGTCGTAGGTCACCTGGCCACCGGGCTGCTTGCGCAACGCGGCCACGGGGCAGACCGAGACGCAGGTCGGGTCGATGCAATGCATGCAGAGTCGCCGGGAGTACTGTCCAGCCCTCTTCACAACAACGGTGTAGGTTGTGGAGTTGAGGTCGGGGCCGATCGGCTCGGGCAGGCCGTGCTCGGCCTTGCATGCCCGGACGCACTCCTGGCATCCGATGCAGCGCGTGGCGTCGATCAGGAGCCCGACGGGTTCGACTGTCGCGCCCGTGGCGGCGGGTGTCGTCTCGATCATCGCTCACCTCTTCGCAAAGCGCGCGATGTTCGTCGCGAGAGCCTCGACGGCGAGGACCGCGACCATCGCCAACCCGACGAACGGCAGCAGGACGGCGTAGGCCAGCCCCGCCAGCGGGCTCATCACGGTGAAGGCCAGCGGATGCAACTGGTAGTAAATCTTCGAGGCGGCGCCCGGCAGCACTTGGCAGCCGTCGGAGTGCACGTATTCGCCGTCGTGGAACGAGAGGTAGTCGCCGCGGCCGACCAGGTCGCCGCCGTGGTGGCGCAAGCCGGCGGCGGGCCAGGTCGCCGCCCGGACGTGGCCGCCGAAGAGCGCCGGCGCAAGCCTCCCCCAGGCGACTTCGTCGACGTGAAGGTGGAAGTCCTCGACCAGAGCTCCGCCGTCGGACATCAGCCCGTTTGGCCCAAGGTCGGGATGGACCGAACCGAGCATGCGGTCGGCCTCCGCCTTGAACCAATCGCGCGCGTCCTGCCCGTCCAGCAGGTCGAGCGGGCGGCGATCCGGCGACTCGGCGAGACGCACCGCCCAGCCCGCGCCGTAGGGCGCCTGGCGCAGCAGACGCGGGTTCTTCATGAGCGCTTCATTGGTGCCGACCACCAAGCCGGCGGCCGGCGCGCGAACGGTGACGCTGCGATCGCCGCGCTTCAAAGTGAAGAGGGGCTCGCCCTCCAGCACGCGGGACTTGTAGCGAGGCAGCTCCACGGAGTCGGGGCTGCCCAGGACTCGGGTTACCAGATCGTCGGCCCCGACGGTCAAGGCGCCCTCCTCATCTCGGACCCAGGCGTGACCCGCGTGCAGCATCTCCCGCTCCGGCAGGCGCAGCCCCTTGTAGGTGGACGCGTCGCGCGGTCGCAGCCATCGACGGTACGCGGGGCTCAGAACCACGCCGGTCGCCGCGCCGAGCACCACGGCCAGGAAGAGCCACCTTGCCGCCAGGGGCGCAGCGGGCAGCAGCGGGTGGGCGATGACGAGGATCGCCAGCGCGCTTGCGAGCACCAGAGATCGCTTGAAAGTCTCAACCCACTGATAGCGTGTCATGGCGTCCTCCGTATCCGGGTTCATCGCCCGTGTTCGATTCGACCGTTGAAAAAGCAAGCAACGAGCCAGCACGTAGGGTCCGCGCAAGAGTCTCCAGGAATGGCCGCGCCAGGCCGCAGAACGCCGGCCCAGACTGCATTGCAGGCGGCTCATCGAGGGCAGAAACCGAGCCTGGACCGCGCCGGCTCAGCGGGGTGGACTGCCGAAGACTTCGACACCGGTGCCGAGTTTCTCGACATTGCGAAGTCGCCGGCCAAAGACGCATCCAGAGCACAAACGCGGGCATGAGTTGCCGTGGAGCCCCACAACCGAGTGTGGAATTCCTCGGCACTCGACGGCGGCGCTTCGCCCTTCGCGAGTCGCCGGATGTGTCGAGTCTTCGCACGAAACCGCGCCCATCGGGCATTCGATCCGAATTGGCGTGAACCTTGCGCTCACTTTGGAAGAGATCGAAGTTCCGGCGCTCCGGCGCCGCAGAAAGGGGAACCG
>JACQFU010000361.1 GCA_016199905.1 Candidatus Wallbacteria bacterium | reverse complement strand
GCCGACGCGAACGCCAACGACGCCTGCGACACGCTGGTCGCGGGCGATCGAAGGCCCTTGAAGATTCGAATTGTCTCTCCTTGCGCCTGCCACGGAGTGGTCAGCAGGCACCAATCGGAGAGCCTGGCGCTGTCGGCCGTGGCCACCGATGAAGTCGAAGGGGAACTTCCGGCGAGCGGGACGCACTGGGTATCGTCCGTGGACGGCCTGCTTGGGACTGGCGCCACGGTGGTTGTCTCCACGCTCAGTGTCGGGTCACACGTTCTGACGGTATCCGCAGCCACTTCACGCGGGACTTCCGGCAGCACCACGATCGCCGTGAACATTTTTCCGGCGACGCAGATTACCCTCTGGGCAGTGTCACCTCCGGGAGTGGAGTTGCACGCGGTGCCGTTCGGACTGCGTTTCACCATGGAGGCTTTCTTGGAATCGTTCGACGACACTCCTATCGACTTTGCTCAGGTCCTTTGGAGCGTCGACGGCCGATTCGAGGGAAGCGGTCCCACTTTGAATCTGGCGGCCGTCAGTCCTGGTACGCACCGTGTCGAGATTCGGTACCTGGACGCTCGCGGGCGTCTTAGCTCGGGAAGAACCGAAATACGAGTTTTGCCGCCTTCAGGGGTTGGACCGACACTGAACTCGGTAATGAGGTTGCCGTCGAGTTCGGAGGCCGTGTCCTCGTCGGGGCTGGTGCCGGTGTCGGGCGCGGTTGCCGTCTGGACGGAGGCCGCCGCGTTGCCGCCATCGGCAATCTATGCGACGGACGAGGCACTTCTCTGGACGGTGGCGGGCACAGGCGCCGCAACCGCAGTTCGGACACGATTGTCGCTTCTCGGCTCCGGGTCTGCGCAGCCCGGGATGCATCTCTGGAGTGGAACGACCGTTTCAGGGCTGGGGAGCGGGCGATTGCTCCAGTCGACGCCCGTCTCGCCGGAGGTCTCCCTCTCCGTGGAGGTGACGTTGCCGGTCACTACCGAACCCATGCTGGTCACGTTGCTGCGCGACCCCGCTGTGTCGTGGCGGACGATCCGCGGTCGAGTGCCTTTGAGCTTGCGCCTGGACACTGCAACGACCTCCGTAGCCGAAATGACGCTCGAGATGATGCCTCGAGTCCCGACGATGCCGCTTGTCTCAGTGCATCCACCGGGTCCGACGATCCTGCTCCAAGCGGGAGCGGTACAGAGTCTGGTGGTCACGGCCTCTGACCCCGTGGACGGGCCGCTCACAGGCGAGTCTCTGGTCTGGCAAGAGAAGACATCTCCGACCACCTGGACCTTTGTGACGACGGGAGCGATGCTCCAGGTCCCCGTTGGCAACGAGCGTCGTGTCCTGCGTATCTCGGCCATCAACTCCTCGGCGACAAGCGTCTCGACGCAGGTCACTCTGGTCGGCTTGAATTCGCCTCGCGTCTCGGTCGAACGTCGCCCGCCGTCTTCATGGGTGTTTGAGGGAAGTGAGGTCTCCTTCTTTTCCACGGTCGATTGGGGAGGTGCCAGTCCGGATCGCGTATCGTACCAGTGGGTGTCCGAGCGTCAGGGCTCTCTGGGGTCGACTCCGGCAGTCACGGTGACGACGTTGGAAGCGGGTCTGCACACCATAGGACTCACGGCGGGAGCGGGCAGTTTTCAAGCGACGACGGCGTGCACCGTGCAGGTCATAGGAGATGCGCCGCAGATTGTTTCCATTCGAGCCATCGACGCCACCGGAGGAGGGCACGATCTGGATATTGGCGCAGGCGGAGAGCGGACGATCGATCGGACGGATCGCTCTGTCCAGGTTCTGGTCTTCAACCCTTCGGGCCGATCCGTGGTTCTGGCGTGGACCCTGTCGAGTACGAGCACCCTGGCATTCTCTGGCCTGGCGCTTTATGCCAACAGAGAAAGCACCGCCAGTTGGACATCGGAATGGAATCCGGATGCGAAGGGCACCGTACGCGTGCCGTTGCCGGCCGGTGCGGTCTACGTCACCGTGGAGGCGACCGTACTGGGGGCGACGTCGGGCAAGACGGGCATGCAAGCAAAAGGGGCCTCACCAGCGCGGGCCAACTCGGGGGGCCCGGGTTCTTCGGATGGGCAGGTTTCGATGGAAGCTCAACTCGAGAGCCACGGTGTGCCCACTGGGAAACGTCGCGATTTCGCGGGCATCCGCGGCCGGCGCCCCAGTTTGGCCAATCCGGACTGGGACGGTGACGGGCTCTCGGCGGCCGACGAGATCGCGCGAGGGACCAACCCGTTCTTGGCGGATACCGATGGGGACGGCATCCCCGACGGTGCCGATCCCCGGCCACTGGAGGCCCGGACATCCTCGGGCTGCCATTCCGAATTCATCACGGGGCCGCCCACCACAACGATCACCACGGACCTGGAGGCCAGGATGTTTGCTCATGGCCTCCAAAGCCCACAGTGGCAGCAGATCGACGCAGGTGCGACCTACTACGAGGCAACGGTCAGCTATTCCAGTGCGCCGGAAGCTTGCTACACGCAGGTACCCCCCGGTCGCTTGGATCCGAAGTGCGTACCGCTGGAAATCCAGTTGTCCGATCGTGACACGAAGGGCTTCTGGGTATCTTTTGGCGGGGACTCTCCCGAGGTGTACGACTGGAAGGAAGGGAAGGCCAAGGGACGAGCGCAGGTACACCTGAAGGCGTGGCGGAATCTTGGCCCACCCTTGAGCCTTGTTCAAGCCGTGGAGCCTGGTCCGGTGCCGCGTTCGATCCACGACGGGGACGCTTTCGATGTGGACGGTCCGGGCATCGTGTTGACCCTGGACGCCCGCTACGTGGGCTGCAAGATCGCCCGTCTGCGGATGGTGGATACAGCCTCCGCCGGGCTAATCGACGGTTTCGGAAGCGAGCCCACCAAAGGCATTCCGTCGGGACGAAGCAACTTGACGCTCGTTCCCACGGGCCAGACCGGCACTTTGACCTTTGACCTGGAGATAGGCCGCAAGTCGGTGGATACCGGCAATACGGAGACGACTTGGTGGACCCGGATGAAGAGGTACACGTGGCAGGCCCGGCAGTTCCCCAAGATCACGACGATCCAGCGGCTGCTTCCGAATGGCCGCACGTCACCCGTTTGGCACACGGGAACGACGGAGGCGGGACTGACGAGCGGTCCGGTGTTCGACACGGACCGCGGCATGCGAGTGGTGCTTTCGGGCGCATTTCCGACGACGGCAACGGTCCCGGTGTTGTTGCTCGGTGAGAAGCCGACGCAAGTGGCAACGGTGCCGATCGCCGCCGGGGTGGATCACCTCGACTTGACGACGACGACGCTCAAGCAGCTCTGGGACTCGATCGACAAGCCAAGCTACATTGCGATTTGTCTTCCCGGCACCTCCTCTTCGACACGCGAGAGCCTCGCGAACCCCGTGCCCTTGGTTCTCTGTGAACTGGCGCCGCCGCCAGTGATCGACGTGCGGCCTCTGTCGCCGGGTTCGGCGCCCTCGCATATTTTCGAAGCCGAGGCTGCAGGCGTCAGTGGTCCGATCACGACGGACACCGGAGGGTTCGTGCTGGTGTTCGAGTCAGCGGCAAAACGATCCGCGAGCCTTCTGGCCTCGGTGGACACGACGAGGTGGACGAGCAGTTACTCCGTTTGTCCAAAGCCGGCAGACCTGGAGTCGCAGATCCGGAAAGGAGAATCGGAAGCGAGATTCGTGTTCCCCGACCAATGGCTCCCCGCCGACACCGATGCCCTGCTCGCGTGCTCCTGGGAGGGGGAACAACTTCACAACCGGTCGTCGAGCTCGACTCCGGACACGACTCCGTTCGCGAAGCGCGGGCAGGTGCAGAAGGACCAATCGTCCAGTCCGCCTCCCAACGACACCAAGGTGCGGGCAGCAGCTGGCGAGTCACGTGGGGCCCGCATTCAGGTCGAGAAAATCAAGACGGTTCGAAGCCTGCCGACTGAGCATGAGGTCACGTTGTTTGCTGCCAATGCCGAAAGCGATCCGTCGGGCATTGTGGGGAATGTGTTTTCAGACGATAAGGAACTGCTCGTCAGCGTCAAGGCGACGGGATGCACCACGGCGAGCACCGCAACCTTCGCGCTGGCCTATCCGGTCGCGGAGCCGGCGAGGCTGACGCACTATTTCGGAGAGACGGCTCCCCAGGGCTGGCAGTACCATCGAAGGGGCGGCGAGGACACGATGGAGACGCAGGTGTCTCTGTCACCCGGGCAGGTGACGACCATTGTCGTGGCGATGGAAGTTGACGGGTATCAGCTCGGGGACTCCGAGAAGCTGTCGCTGATCACGACCTTCGCCCTGGGCGAGGTGCGAAGCGCGAGGTTCAGCGAGGCCACGACGGGTGGCCGAGTCCGCTTCGTGCCGCGGCCGAATCTGCTCCGCATCGTCGACGGAAACCCGCAGGTAGCGGCCCTGGGCACCGTCGTCACGACACCGCTGGCGGTCGGCGTTTATCACATGAGCGGCACGACGCTGCAGCTCGACGCGGACCACCTCGTGCCGATACCGGGTCAGACCGTTCGGTTCT
>JACQFU010000384.1 GCA_016199905.1 Candidatus Wallbacteria bacterium | reverse complement strand
TGTACTCCGGATTCGCGTAGACGATCCGAACGAACTCCTGGCAGTCGGCGAGATTGCGAAGGGCCTGAACTCCCCCGGAGGTTGCGCACGCGCCGATCGTCACGAGAAACTTGGAGCGCTTGCGGAGGTCGAGGATTTCCTCCACCTGGGACGGCGCGCTGACGGAGCCTTCCACGATCGAGACGTCGAACTGCCCCGTCAGCGCCAGGCGCCGGGCCTCGGGAAAGTAGGCGATGTCGACGGCCGCGGCCACGGCCAGCAGCTCGTCCTCGCAGTCCAGGAGCGTGAGCTGACAGCCGTCGCAGGAAGCGAACTTGAAGACGCCCAGCCTGGGGCGAGCCATGTCAAATCCCTTCCTTCCAGAGCGTGCGCTCCACCTGGGGGTAACGGAACACCGGCCCGTCCTTGCAGACGAAGTGAGGGCCGTACTGGCAATGGCCGCAGAAGCCGACGGCGCACTTCATGTTGCGCTCCATCGAGACCAGGATTGCCACCGGAGGCACTCCCAGCCGCAGCAATTCGCGCACGGTGAAGCGCATCATGACCTCGGGGCCGCAGACCATCGCCACGGTGCGCTGGGGCTGCAGCGTGATGTGCTTGAAGAGCGTGGTCACGACGCCGACGTGGCCGGTCCAGTCGGGGCCGGCGGTATCGACCGTCACCTGCACCTCGAGGCCGGCGCGGTCTGAGGACCAGGCGAGCAGGTCGCGCGCGTAGAGCATGTCCTCGGGACTCCTGGCGCCATACAGCAGCCGCACGTGGCCGAAGGAGGCTCGATTGGCCATCACCTGGCAGAGCACGGGCCTCAGCGGCGCCAGGCCGATTCCGCCGGCCACGAGGATCAGGTCGGCGTCCTCGCACTCCTCGACGGGCCAACTAGAGCCGAAGGGGCCTCTCAGTCCGATGGCGGCGCCCGGCTTGAGCGCCTGCAGCGCCCGCGTCACGGACCCGACGGCTCGCACGGTGTGGCCGATCTGCACCTGGTTCAGGGGAGACGAGCAGATGGAGATGGCGCACTCGCCGATCCCGGGCAGCGACAGCATGTTGAACTGCCCGGGCCGGAAGCGATACCGGCCGCGCGCGGTCTGGTCTTCCAGCTCGAGCCTCATCGTAAAGGTGTCGGCAGTGTCGTAACCCGTCGAGACCACGCGCGCGCGCGCCGGCACCATCGAGCAGTCCTCCAGGCAACCCGCGGGCGCGGCCGTGGACACGCCCACCGAGTGAGGGGCGAGCAGCTCGAGGCCGCGGCGGATCTTGGCCTCTTCTTCCTCGTGGCCTTGCATCGGGGCTTGCCGGATGCGTGCGGCGCCTTCGGTGAGGTCGATCCCCACGGGGCACCACGTGATGCAGCGGCCGCAACCGACGCAGCCACTGGTGCCGAACTGGTCGAACCAGCTCGAGAGCTTGTGGGTCATCCACTGGCGGTAGCGGTCGCGTACGGCGGGCCGGAAGTTGCCGCCGTGGACTCGCGCGAAGTCGGCGTTGAAACAAGAGTCCCACTTGCGGACGCGGGATGCAGTCGGACCCGAAAGGTCCGATGTCTCCTCGACGGTGCTGCAGAAGCAGGTCGGGCAGGCCATCGTGCAGTTGGCGCATGAAAGGCAGCGGGCGGCGACCTCGTCCCAAAAGGGGTGCTCCAGATTCGTCTTCAGGAGCATCGCCAGCCCGTCCGTGGCGAGCTTGCGACCCATCCGGACGGCCGCGGCTTCGACTGCCTCGCCGGCGGCGGAGCTCACCTCCGACGTGGCCGCGCTCAGCCCCAACTGTTCCAGCAGCTCGCGGCCCGGCGGCGTTGCCGCCTGGGCTACGAAGCCGCCGGCCATCTCGGTGAGCACCAGATCGTGGCCCTCGCGATGCCGCGGGCCCGTGTTCATGGAGGCGCAGAAACAGGTGCCTCCCGGCTCGGTGCAGTTGACGCCGACGAACAGCACGCTCTCGCGGCGCGTCCGGTAGTGCGGGTCGACAAACGGGCCGCCCGTGAGGACGCGGTCCTGGATCCGGATGGCGGCCATCTCGCAGGCGCGCACGCCGATGAAGGCGAGTTTCTCGAGCGCCGGCGAGTCGGCGCTCTGCCAGCGGCCGCCGCCGGCCGTTGCGGCGAGCGTGACCTCCGGCACGTGCAGGAAGCGCTTCCAGGAATGCGGGCCGACGACGAACCCGAAGAGGCGATCGTCCTCGCGACGGCGCAGCCGATAGTGTCCGGGGGCTTGCTCGTCGGTCCAGCCTGCCGGAAGCTGCTCTGCGCTTTCGAGCTCGTCGTAGACGATGACGCCGTCGCGCAGCCTGGGGCCCAGGGGGCGATAGCCTCGCGAGCGCAGCGCGTCCAACAGGCGGGCCAGGTCGGCGCGCGCGAGCCAGACGGAGCCGCCTTGCGCGGTTGGGGTCACACGTCCTCCCGGCGTACTTCCGCCGGCGCCCCGTACAGGTCCATGAGCTGCATCCTCACGGCCTGCAGCCTCATGGCCAGCACGATGTTGAAGGCGCGCGCGATGCGGTAGCCCAGCTCCAGGTCCGTCTCGCAGACGTCTCTGAGCCGGGCTCCGTCCAGAACGATCGCGGTCACCGGCTCCAGCGCCCGGGCGGTCGCCGTCTCCTCGTGAGGCGGCACGAAGGCGGACCATCCGAAGACGTCGCCCTTCTTGACGCTCATGATCGTGGACGGCCCGCGGCCGGGGATCGCGATCTCGATCGAGACACGCCCCTCCATCACGAAGAACAGGTCGCGCGCCTCGTCACCCTCCGAGAAAATGACTTTCCCGGCTGGGAAGGCGACCGTGCGTGCCACCGACGAAAGCCGCCCGAGGTGGGCCCGCGTGAGAACGCTGAAAAACGACAGTCCGGCTAGATCCTCGAAGCTCCCCATTCGGCCCTCCTTGTCCAGGGAAACGAACCCTGCCTGGTGGCCGCATATCCCGTACCACGCCGCCCTCGAGTCGCCGGATCTCGCGCAGGCCCGCGCGAGTCGGCGGTCATCGCGCTCCCGGAGGCGCCAACGGACAGAATGTCAGGACAAATAGTCCCCGGCGCACGGCTGCGCCGGGTTCGACGAAGCCGGAATTTGCAGCCGTCTCCCGGAGTAGCCGGTTTTTCCGGATCGGAGCTCGAGAGCCAGGGGCAATGCGTGCATTGTTCTCAACGCAAAAGATGCGTTGAGGCAAGCTCTGGCCGCCCCTCAACCTCCCAGGCCGAACCAGGAGAGGAACACGATCAGGCCCGTGCCGAGCACGTCCTTGCCCCGCCAGTCCTCGCGGATCAGCCGGGGGACCATGTTCTTCTCGGTCTCGATCTTGTTCGACCAGGCCGCTTCGAACCAGGCCCGGGCCTGGTCCTTCACCGCCCCCTGCGTGAACAACACGTCCTGCTCCAGCTCCGAACCGTCGGAGCTGTGGACCGTGAAGTTGGCGGAGCCCGCCAGCAGGAAGTCGATCGTCTCGCCCGTGTCGAGCGTCCCGGCCACCAGCGTGAATTTCCGATGGATCTCGGATACTCGGGGGTCCGGAACGACCGCCTTCACGGCCAGCGTCGCGTGTTCCTTGATGGCGTCCCGGAAATGGCGGAACGCCTGGCCGTGCGTGAAGCTGGCGTCGTGGCCGTACACGCTCTCGTAGGACTCCGTCAAGATGCGAATCTCCACTCCCCGGCGCGCCGCGCCTGCGATGGCGTGGATCAGCTCCGGCTGAGTGATCAGAGTCTGGTAGATGGCGACCTTGCTTCCGGGCTTCAAGCGATCCAGCGTCGTGATGAGCTTGGCGGCGATCGCGCCGTCGCGCAGGACGTGGCCTTCTGCCGGCTCCAGGGCGATGTGCCGGCCCGCGGCTTCGATTTCGGTTACCTGGGTCGCCGGCGCGTAGGCATACCCGGGACTCGCGAACTGAGCGGCCAGCTCCGGCATCTTCCCCGCCCGATACAGTGGCTCGTACAGCGCTAGCGAGGACTTGCGCGCTGTTTCGAACTGCGCCAGCAACTCGCGGGCAAGCTCGCCCGTGCAGACCACGCCATCATCGGGGCTGTAGTAGTCGTTGTCCCAGACGTTCATCGACGCGTTCCACGCCAGGGTTCCGTCGTCGGCGATCGCGAACTTGCGATGGTCGCCGCAGAGCGAGTACGCCTGGTAGAACGCCAGCTTCCGCTCCAGCGCGGTCCGCTCTCCGATCGATCCGAACTCCGACGGCAGCCGCCGGATCGCCCTCATCCGCATGTCCTCGTCGTCGGCCGGCTCGTCTCGTCCGGGCTTGGTCGAGAAGAGGGCGCTGTTCTCAGGGTTCCCGAACAGGTTCGACGACAGCACTGTGATGCCCGCCTCACGGAGCCGCTCGCGCACGGTCTTCTTGTCCTTCAACTTCGCGTAGCGCTCCGGGTAGACCCGGTTCACCACGATCGCCTGCTCCATCTTCTTGGCCAACCCCTCGAACAGGCTTCCCCAGCTCCTCACCTTCTGTGCCCATCGCTGCCAGGGAAACTCGAACGCCTGGTGATAATCCACGAAGTTGATCGGGTCGAGGATGACGACGATGTCCAGCGCCGGCTGCTGCTTCTTGCGCGCGATCAGCAAGTCCGCGAACTCGGCGGCCATCGGGTACTGATCCCCGGGGGAGCCAAACAGGATGCCGTCGTTGTCGCTGATCGCGAAGATGCGCAGCAGCACGTTCTTCCGAGCCGTCCGCACCAGTGCCCTCAGGGAATCGTAGACGACCGCCTTCTCAGGCAGGAAAACGGCTCGCGAACCGCACGCCGGCGCTTCGGCAGCCGTCGCCAATGGCGACGCCAGAGCCGTCGCCAGCGCAAGGAACAACCAAACTCGTCTCATGTCGAGGCCTCCGATTTTCAACTACGCGAGCGGCCGGCCGGATGTTACCACGAAAGGCGTGGCAGGCATCGAAATCGACGATGCCCGACGCTGCCTGCGATTCCGGCGGTCTTGCAGTCGGCCGGAGTCTCACGTGTTCTCGCAGGGCCACTTGCGCAAAAGGGGCCTGGCATCGGGTTTGCGGCTCTCCGCCAAATCCTCATGACTTCCATGACGCTCCGCGAGCTTGAAGAACGAACGCCCGATCGGGACCTTCTGTCCGGCCCGGGCGGTGCGCTGCGAGCGTCCTGGCGAGAGGAACCGCCGCTGCCGTGAGGGAGTGCGCGCACTTCGATCTCGAGGGGCCCGATGGGAGGGAGCCCCCGTTCTTAGAGGGGCCCTGTCGCTCTCTGGGGCTTGGCGGTACCGACCCCGACGCTGCCCTGTGGCGCTGGCGCGACCAGGAACGCCGTTTCCGGACTTACGGAAAGACCCGCCATCTGGCAGTCATCGACGCCTGCCGGGCGCGCGGCCAGCTCTCGCTCTTCATCAACTCGCGCCTGGCCGATCGCAACCGCATCGCCTACTTCGGACTGCCGGAGCTATTCGAAGAGGATGCGGCCCCGGTGCTGGCGCAGCTTTTGACGTGCGCCCAGGAGTGGTGCCGCGAGCAGGGCGCGGAGATCTTGCGCGGGCCGATCTCCTACTCGACCTGGTATCCCCACCGGTTCGTGCTCCAGGAACGCTCTCCCGATAGGTTCCCCGGCGACTCACCCTATCCGGTCTGGCTTGCGCGGCTCTTCATGGAGGCCGGCTTCAGCGTGGTGCAGGAGTACTTCAGCGTGCTTTCCGAGCCGCTGGACAAGTTCCTGCCGCGCATCATCGCCGCGGCCCGCTTTGCCAGGGCCCGGGGCGTGAGCTTCGAGCGCTTGGAGGGCGCCTCGATCCCGCGCCTCTTCCCCGAGGCCCACGCGCTGTCGCAGCAGGCCTTTGCCGGCAACTTCAGCTTCACGCCCATCGATTATCGCGAGTTCACCGGCCTCTATTCTCCGGCGCCCGCATTGCTCGACTCGCTGACCATCGCTGCGCGGGACGAGTCGGGCAACCTGCTCGGTTTCGCTTTCGGTTACGGCGCACCCCAGTTTCGGGCCCCGGGCGACGCGAGCTCGCGGGTCGCCGTGCTCAAGACCATCGCCGTCGATGCCCGTGCCTCCGACCGGATGGTCGGCGCCGCGCTCAGCGCCGAGTTGCACGGCGCGTTTGCCGATCGCCGCTACGACAGGGTCGTACACGCCCTGATGGCGCGCCAGCAATACGCCCTCGGCTCGTCCAGCGGCGCCGTGGAACCGCTGCGCGAGTACGTGACGCTCGAGCGCCGCGTCGATCCCGGGCCGTCGCCTGCGCCTTGCACGGACCCGGACTTATGAGTGTTCCGTCTCCTCGCACCCTCAGAGAGCTGCTGGAGGAACTGAGTCGGGTCGAGGGGAGGGGGATCGTCCTGGCCGGCGACCGCGCTCCGGATGAACGGCTTCCGTGGAACCGTTTCGCGAGTCTCGCCGCCGGCACCGCAGCCGCCTTGGGCGAGGCCGTGCCACCGGGCTCCACCGTCGCCGCGATCGGCGATGTCCGCCTGGAGCTGGCAGTCTTCTGGGCTTGCGCGGCATCCGGCCGAACGGCAGCCTTGCTGCCGGCGCCATCGCTGCTGATCGCGCCCGCCTACTATCGCCGCACCGTCCCGAAAATGCTCGCCGCGCTGGCGCCCGCCGCCGTGGTCGCCGACGCCCGCTCCCTGGCGAAACTCCGGGAGCTGCTGCCTGCCGAAACGATGACGGCCCACCGGTGGCTGCCCGGCGAGGAGCTGCTCGTCGAGGCGCCGCTCCGGGCGCTTGCCGGACTACCGGCGCCGTCTGCGTCCACCCGCTGCTACGTTCAGTTCTCGTCTGGCACCTCGGGCGCTCCCAAGGGCGTGCCGTTGACGCACGCGAACATTCTTGCCAACCTGGACGCCATGGCGGAACGCCTCGCATCCGGGTCCGAGGACGTCGGCGTCTCCTGGCTGCCCCTGCATCACGATATGGGACTTCTGGGAGGCCATCTGCTGCCGGCCCGCTGCGGGATGGAGCACCACCTGATGCGTTCGATGGCGTTTGCGGCCCGCCCCTGGAGCTGGCTGGAGCGCCTCGGCCGGGCGCGCGCCACGCTCTCGGTCGCTCCCGGGTTTGCCTTCGATCTCTGCCTGGGTGAGAACTGCCTGGCGAAGCTCTCGCCGGGGCTGCGGCTGGACTCTCTTCGGGCGGTGCTGGACGGCTCCGAGCCGATCCGGCCTGGCTCGCCGCAGGACTTCGCCAGGGCGCTGGCACCCTACGGCTTTCCGGCCGGCGCCGTCACGCCGTGTTATGGATTGGCGGAGGCGTCCCTGGCGGTGACGATCGCCGACCCGGGCGAGGCGCCGCTCGTGGAACGCGTGGACCGGGGGAGGTTCCAGCGCGAGGGCGTGCCGTCGCCGGCCGTCGAGGAGTCGAAAGATGCGCTGGAGTTCGTGAGTGTTGGACGTCCGCTCGCAGGCGTTCGGGTGGCCGTGCCCGAGGACCGGGAAGGGGAGATCCTCGTCGCCGGAGACTCGGTGATGGGCGGATATCTCGATTCCGCCTCCGGAGATCCCTTTGTTCGAGGCCCCGACGGGCAGACATGGCTGAGCACCGGCGACCTGGGCTACATGCGCGGCGGACTCCTCTACGTCACGGGACGGCTCAAGGAGATCCTCGTCTGTCGCGGCCGTAACCAGGACCCGCTGGAGCTGGAGGAGGCGGCCGAAGAGGTCGCCGGCGTGCGAGCCGGACACACGGCCGCCATCTCTTTCGTCGATCCGGCGGCGGGGCGGGAGGTCGTCGTGCTGCTGCTGGAGGCGCTGGAAACGGCCGGGCCGGAGCTGGCGCGCGCCGTGCGCGAGCGTGTGGCCGAGACGACAGGCGTCGTGGCCGACCGCATAGAGCTGGTCCCTCGCGGCACCATCGAGCGCACCACGAGCGGCAAGAAGCGAAGGGCGGAGGCCCGATCGCGCTACCTGCAAACCCTGGAGGCCTTGCAATGACCCGAGAGGAAGTGTCCGGCAAGATCCGCGATCTGCTCCTGAAGGAGTTCAAGCTCGACGAGGCGCTCATCGCCCCCGAGGCGACCTTGCGGGGGACTCTCGGAATGCACAGCATCCAGCTCGTCTCCCTGGCGGTCCTGCTGGAAGAGAACTTCCCCGAGGTGGAGGCCGCCGGCGACGACTTCGACCGCTATGCCAACCTCGCCAGTGTGGGCGACGTGGTCCAGTTCGTCTTCGAGCGCGTGGAGAAGCGATGAGCCTGCTAACGGTACGGGAGAGCCGCGAGATGCTCCAGGAACTCGAGTATCGTGGCGGCCACGGCCTCGGGCGCCTCCTGGTGCGGAAAGTGACCCGCCGCCGCGAAGGGCACGATCCGCAGCCCGGGCAGCAAACGTCCCAGCCAGCCCTGGAGGCGCGCGTCGAGGAAGAAGTCTCGTTCGCCCCAGAGCAGCAGGCCCGGGATGTCGACGGGCCGCGGTTTCAGCTCGGGGTGCCAGCGCTTGGTGACGGCGCTCTTGCCGAAGGCGGCGTAGCAATCGGCGATCGCGCGCGCCTGCGAGGAACTCTGGCAGAGCTCGCGGCAGTGCTGGAGCTGCGCCGGATCGGCCTTGGCGGGATCCGCAAAACCCATTCGGAACGCAAAGTCGGCCAGGCGAGGCCCGGCAAGGTGGATGAGCGCTCGACCCAGCAACGGCAGGCAGAAGAAGAGCATGTGCGGGCTGCCGCTCAGGTAGACCTTCTTGTAAGTGGTGTTGAGCAACAGGAGCGCTCGAGCCGGGCCCAGGCGGCGCTGTACGTAATCGATGGCGGCATATCCACCCAGGTCGTGGCCCAGCAGGATCGGGTCGCGCAGTTCCAGGGCCTCGACGACGGCGCCGATGTCTTTGGCCAAAGCGGAGGGGTCCACGGAGAGACCGTCGGGCGGCGCGGAGTCGCCGAAGCCGCGCAGATCGGGAAGGATCAACCGCGCGCGGTGCGCCAGCAAGGGAGCCAGGCGCGCGAAGCTGGTGTGGTCCTCAGGAATGCCGTGAAGCGCCAGGATGGGCGTACCGGCGCCGCATTCGCGCACGGCAAGGCGAGCGCCATCCGCCGTTGCAATGCTGTGGGTGAGGTAGTCCATCGGGGCTCCGGGGGGCGATCGGCCGCCGTGCCGGCGGCGGGAGGTTTGCTGTGAACGAACGCGTGCTCCTGTCCTCGGCTGCCAGGCCCTATCCGTTGCTGGATGAGCGTTTCTCACCCTTCGATCAGATGACGTTCCGATTTACTCGCGGCCAGGGCATCTTCACGATGCAGGAGCATACTCACTTCTTCGGCCTGCACGCGCTCGCTCAAAACACCGACGTTCCCACCCGGCTTCTGGAGTTCCCGACGATGGCCGATTTCGAGGCCGAGCTGCGCGCCGCCGACTACGGCGTCGTGGGTCTGACCACCAACGTCTACAACCTGGAGACCGTGGCCGAGATGTGCCGCGTCGCGCGCCGCGCGGCGCCGAAGGCCCGGCTGGTCGTGGGAGGTTACGGCACCCGGTGTCTGGCCGACGGGGCGCTCGATTACCTGCGGCCGGGTCGCGATATCGACGAGCTGTGCACGGGCGATGGGATTCGGTTCGTCCGGCGACTCCTGGGGAAGAGCGAGCGCCCGGGCTCGATCAACTGCCGGCTGCCGCTGTGCGGTTCGGCGCTGCCGTGGTTGAGCCCGCGGCTCCCCGGCAACTCCGGCACGATCCTCTCGGGGCTGGGCTGCACGACGAAATGCTCATTTTGCGCG